>JABDLH010000119.1 GCA_013003145.1 Flavobacteriaceae bacterium
GCCAAAATTCAGTTCCAGGTGGCCGGTCTGTTCATTATTGGCCGATGAAAATCGATATTGAGCCGCACCGTGCAATTGCAGGCTGTCAGCAACTGCAAAAAGTGGTTTCTTGGTAAAGAAATTCATAACCCCACCTATAGCATCGCTACCATAGATCACAGAGCCCGGGCCAAAGATCACTTCAGTATTACTGATGGTGAAAGGATCAAGGGAGATCACGTTCTGAATATTACCTCCCCGGAATATGGCGTTGTTCATCCTAACTCCGTCTACAGACAGCAACAACCGGTTGGTAGCAAATCCCCGGATCATAGGGCTACCACCGCCTAACTGGCTTTTCTGAACGAAAACCTGCCCACTTTGCTGCAGCAGGTCTGCAGAGGTCTGGGGTGCCGAAAAGGCAATTGCACGGGCATCTACGGAAGCGATCCTCTGGGGGACATCTCTTTTCTGCTGCTCCCATTTAGATACAGACATGACCACTTCGTCCAGTTGTTCGGCATTCATGGTCAGGTACACCCGGTTTCCCTGCCTCAGGATAACCGATTTAAGGCTTTTTTTAGTCTGGTAAGAGATATGCCTGAAAGTAATTCGCTCCTGCCCCGAGAAGATGCGAAGGTTCACTCTGCCGTCTATATCGGAGATAGCGGTCTTGGATTGATCATCATTAAAGACGGCTACATTCATTACGGGCTCCCTGCTATCCACATCCAGGATAGTGATCACCTGGGACCGGACCCCAGTGCATATCAGCAGAAAAAATATTAGGAGTATATAACGGGATTTAACTGAAAACTTCATTGAGTATAGCAAGCGACTTGGGTTTTCGGAATCCGTGCAAATGTATCTCAAAATACTGTAAGAGGATTTGCAACAGATCCTTTCGTTGGGTTTTTGTTAGTCTGATCTCTGAAAGAGCATCAAATTTTATGCCTAAGAAGGCTTTAAAAAGGAATAATTCATCCCCGGACAGCAGGAGGTTGCCGGTCGCATCAGGCAGGAAGTGTCCTTCTACCAGGTCAAAATACGGATAGCCTTCCCCTTCTGAATCCGGGTAGAACCCCAAATATCGACTCAATTCGATCATAAACAATAAATGGAAATTAGCGGCTTGTTCATGGGTATCTAACCATTGCAGTGAGGCCTGTAAATAATTAAATAATGCCGTATTTTCTTCTTCTTCCTGCAGGCTATACACCAATACTTCGGCCAGAAACTGGCAGATCGCACTTTTATCCATACGGGTGTGCAGGCTTTCGTAGGGATAAGCCACATGCACTTCTTTCAGGTGTTCCAGGGTGCCTTTATTCTTGTGGTAAGCCACTACCTCTAACTGCATCAGGGGCTGAAAATAAGCCGCTTTGATCTTTGCCTTCCGTGAGGACAGTACGCCTTTTAAGAGGTAAGTCTTTAAACCGTCAGACTCTGTAAAAGCCTTTACGATCAAGCTGCTGTCCCCGTATTTCAGGGAAGATAGAACAATAGCTCTGGTGGTAACCTGCATAGTCCGGGTATGAGAATGGCAAATATAATCAATCAGGATGCATAAAAAAGGCCGGGAATTTCCCGGCCTTAAGCATTCTATAAATGTAAATTCTATCAGATCACTCCCTGTGCGAGCATTGCATCGGCCACTTTTACAAAGCCTGCAATGTTTGCTCCTTTTACATAATTGTAATATCCATCGTCTTCTTTCCCGTATAAGGTACAGGAGTCGTGGATATCCTTCATAATGCCTTTCAGGCGCTCATCAACCTCTTCACGGGTCCAGCTGATACGGAGCGAGTTCTGGGACATCTCCAAACCGGAAGTGGCTACACCTCCTGCGTTAGAAGCCTTCCCAGGCGCAAAGAGTATCCTGGCTTCGTGGAAAGCATGGATGGCTTCCGGTGTAGAAGGCATATTTGCCCCTTCAGCCACACATACACAGCCGTTGTCAAGCAAGGCTTTAGCATCATTACCATCCAGTTCATTCTGGGTGGCACATGGCAGTGCGATATTACAGGGTACCTCCCAAGGAGATTTTCCTGCATGGTATTTCGCATTCGGATATTTATCTACATATTCTGAGATTCTTCCCCTGCGGTTATTTTTAAGGTCCATTACGAAAAGTAATTTTTCCTCATCAATCCCATCGGCGTCGTGGATATATCCACCAGAATCTGAAAGGGTAAGCACTTTCCCACCTAATTGCAGCACTTTTTCTGCTGCAAACTGGGCTACGTTACCGGAACCGGAAATCACCACATCTTTTCCACTGATATCTTCACCACGGGTTTTCAGCATGTTCTGAGCAAAGTATACGGTACCGTATCCTGTCGCTTCAGGGCGTATCTTGGATCCACCCCAGGAAAGTCCTTTCCCGGTTAATACCCCGGTAAATTCATTCCTTATTTTCTTATACATTCCGAAAAGGAATCCGATCTCACGGGCACCTACACCGATATCCCCTGCAGGAACATCCGTATTAGGACCTATATGGCGGCATAGCTCGGTCATGAAAGCATGGCAGAAACGCATCACCTCGTCATCAGATTTCCCCTTGGGGTCAAAATCTGATCCACCTTTTCCACCACCCATAGGCAAAGTGGTCAGACTGTTTTTAAATACCTGTTCAAAAGCGAGGAACTTCAGGATACTCGCATTCACCGAGGGGTGAAAACGCAGACCTCCCTTATAAGGACCGATGGCCGAGTTCATCTGGATACGGTAACCACGGTTTACGTGGATGTCACCATTATCGTCTACCCATGCTACCCTGAAAGAGATCAGGCGCTCGGGCTCTACCATACGGAGCAGGATATTTTTCCCGTTGTAAATTTCGTGTTTTGCAATGTAAGGGATCACCGTCTCGGCTACTTCCTGTACTGCCTGGATGAATTCCGGTTCATGCCCGTTTCGGCTGATAACCTCATCCATAAAAGCTTTGATTTTCGCTTCCATATTGTGTGCTTAATTAATGTAATTGGTTTGTCCCGGTTTTCACCTCAAGTTCTGCTTTTGGCAAAACCCACAAAAACAGGGATATTTTAGTATATATTCAATATATAGCAATTTCAGCGCTAAATTATGCTATTTAAATATTTTACCCCTGCTTTTTTTAAAAATTTGATAATTAAATATCGCTGAGGATCAGCCGATAGCCTGTTCCAGATCAGCAACGAGGTCCGCAGCATCCTCTATTCCCACACTCAGGCGGATGAGGGAGTCCACAACCCCGCTCTTTTCCCGTTCTTCTTTCGGAATACTGGCGTGTGTCATACTGGCGGGATGCCCGGCAAGACTTTCCACACCCCCGAGAGACTCGGCCAGGGTAAAAACCTTCAGCTTTTCAACGATTGCAATGGCTGCGTCATATGAGCTTCCTTTGGGAACAAAGGAAACCATCCCACCAAAATCGCTCATCTGCCTGGCGGCCACATCGTGATTGGGGTGATCTTCAAATCCGGGCCAATACACTTTCTCTATAGCCGGGTGTGATTTCAGGTACTCGGCGACGATCCTGCCATTATCACAGTGGCGCTGCATTCTCACGTGCAGGGTTTTAATTCCACGGAGGGTAAGGAAACTATCCATAGGGCCGCAGACTGCTCCGCTGGCATTCTGTATAAAGTAAAGTTTATCAGCAAGTTCTTTATCCTTAACGACAAGGGCCCCGACAACCACATCACTATGCCCGCCAAGGTATTTGGTCGCCGAATGCATTACTATATCAGCACCGAGGTTCAGTGGCTGCTGTAGATAAGGTGTGGCAAAAGTATTGTCAACCGCCAGCAGCAGATCGTGTTTTTTGGCCAGGGCTGCCATGGCTTCAATATCGATCACGTTCATCATAGGGTTGGTGGGAGTTTCTACCCAAAGTAAACGAGTATTTTTATTGATACGCTCTTCCACGGCAGCGATATCCTGCATGCCCACGAAGTGAAATTTTAATCCGAAATCTTCAAAGATCTTCCGGAACAAGCGGTAGCTTCCACCGTAGAGGTCGTTAGTAGATACGATCTCGTCACCCGGTTTCATCAGCTTCATCAGGGCGTCTATTGCCGCAAGGCCGCTTCCGAATGCCAGACCGTAATTCCCGTTTTCTATACTTGCCAGGGAAGCCTCCAGGGCCGCTCTTGTCGGGTTACCACTCCGTGAATATTCAAATCCCTGGTGCCCACCAGGGGTATGCTGTGCGTATGTAGAGGTCTGGTAGATGGGAGGCATTACTGCTCCATATGCCTTATCAGGGGATTGCCCTCCATGTATAGTCTTGCTGTTAAATCTCAGGTCTTTATCACTCATATTTCCTAAATTTGGAATACAAAAGTATCGTTATCTTTCCTAGAAACCAATCAAAATGAATTTGTAGCTTCGCCGGTATCTTAACCCATGATCCATGAAGTATTTTTTTATCATAAGCGGCATGCTATTCTTACTCCTTTCCTGTTCAGAGGAAGAATCCCTATTCTTTGAATCCGTTGAATATCACGGTCAGAATTGCAAGGATTGCCCACAGGTGATGATTACTATTCCGGAGGCCATGGGGAAGGAGAAATCCGTAGCAACCATCAACACTGCACTTCACGAAGAGATCATTGCCATCCTGACCAACGGGGAATCAGGACAGGCAGCATCTTTGGAGGAAGCCGTGACAGTCTTTGAAAAAGAATACAAGGAGATCCGTGATAAATTTTCAGATGAAATGGCCGGATGGAAGGCTGATATACGTGCCGGGGTGACCTACCAGGATCCCCAGTTGGTCAGTGTTAGTATGGAGGCAGATATGTTCACCGGTGGTGCGCACGGGTACCAGGTGACGCGACTGATGAATTTTGATCGTGAAAAAGGGGTGGAGCTAGAGCCGCTACAACTTTTCCAGGATGAAGATGCTTTTAAAAAATTTGCCGAGCTGCGCTTCCGGGAACAGGAGAAGATTCCAGAGGGCTCTTCGATTAACAGTACCGGCTTTATGTTTGCTGATGACGAATTTTATCTCCCGGAAAATATAGGGATCTCCGGAAATGGGATTACCCTCCTGTACAACGAATACGAGGTGGCATCCTATGCCGATGGCCGTGTTACACTTACCCTGCCTATGGAGCAGGTTCGCGACTACCTGAAACCAAGGTTCCGTTCCTAAGCCGGGGCAATATTCAAAAAAGTATTTTTTGCAGAAGCCTCTTTCCGGGAGATGTCCTAGTTTTGCCTTTTATTCCCAATGGGCAGTTTATTAAAATCCATCCTCGTATGAAGACGATCTTCCATCTCAGCAGCTGTGATACCTGTAAACGAATACTCGGTGAACTCGGACCAAGCCCGGGATTTACATTGCAGGATATCAAGACTGAACCGGTTTCAGCTGCACAACTGGAGACCATGCATTCTTTAAGTGGCAGCTATGAAGCCCTGTTCAACAAACGCGCCAGGCTTTATAAGGAACGGGGTCTAAATCAACAGCAATTAGGGGAAGAGGATTATAAAAAGTTATTGCTGGAGCATTACACTTTCCTGAAGAGGCCGGTTATCGTGAGTAATGACCAAATTTTTGTTGGTAACAGTAAGAAAACCGTGGCCCAGGCCAAAGAATTTCTAGGCTCTTGAATCATCGTACCCTGGCCATCCTGGCCGCGATCGGGGCAACGGCCATCTATGGGGTAAACCATACCATCGCCAAGGGAGTAATGCCCGAACATATACGCCCCATGGGCTTTGTACTCCTCCGGGTGATCGGGGCGGCTGCCCTCTTCTGGGCAATATCTTTCTTTGGCCCGAAAGAACGCATCGAAAAAAGAGATTGGGGCCGTGTCCTGATCTGTGCCATCTGCGGGATGGTGATCAATATGCTGGCTTTCTTTTCAGGCCTGGAACTCTCTACCCCTATCAACAGCAGTGTGCTGGTGACCACCACCCCTATCATCGTGGTGGTCCTATCTGCTTTCCTGATACAGGAAAAAATATATAAACTAAGGGCAGTAGGTATTGGGATAGGCTTGGTAGGAGCCCTGATATTGGTCCTCTACGGGGGCGAACTGCGACAGGATGCTCCCAATATTCCCCTGGGCAACTTATTGTTCTTACTTAATGCCACCTTTTATGGCCTATACCTGATCCTGGTAAAAAAACTAATCGGGAAATACCATCCTTTCACCCTGATGAAATGGTTGTTCCTGATCGCTGTCTTTATCAATCTTCCCTTTGGATGGACACAATTCGCAGCGGTGGAGTGGACATCACTCCCTTGGGAGGTGGCCTGGAGACTGGGATTTGTGGTTTTAGGGACTACCTTCTGCACCTACCTGTTTAACGCTTTCGCCCTTACCCAGCTCAAGGCCAGTACGGTCAGCGCCTTTGTTTACGTTCAGCCGCTTATCGGGATACTATATGCCGTAGCCAGTGGTAAGGACCAGCTTAGCCTCTTAAAGATCCTCGCGGCCGGCTTGGTATTAACAGGGGTTTACCTTGCGAGCAAACGACCTAAGCCAAATCTTTAGGATACCTTCCATGTGCCCGGGTATCTTCCTTGGTC
>JABDLH010000122.1 GCA_013003145.1 Flavobacteriaceae bacterium
CCCGAAATCGGAAGCCCCGTTCGAAGCTTTGATCAGGATATCCAGGGGAGTCTGGTACAGCCATTCGCGCTCTTTCATTCCATTCTCCCAGCTGCGATCTTTTGCCAGCCTGGGGTAAGAGGTCATGTAAACCGCAGTTCCTGCCAGGGGTAATGAGCCTTTTCCTCCTGCCAGCCTGTCTCGGATTTCACCACCGGAACCGGTAGCCGCCCCATTAAAAGGTTCTACCGTGGTAGGAAAGTTGTGGGTTTCGGCTTTTAGGGATAGCACGGACTCAAAGGGCTCTTCCGTGTAAAAATCAGGCAGGTCTGCCCGTAGGGGGGCAAACTGGGTTACTACGGGTCCTTTAACAAAGGCTACGTTATCCTTATAGGCAGAAACAATGGTGTTCGGGTTTTCTTCAGATGTCTTACGGATGAGCTTAAAAAGTGAACTGGGTTTTTCTTTACCGTCGATAACGAAGGTACCGTTAAAGATCTTATGCCTGCAGTGCTCAGAATTTACCTGGCTGAACCCGAATACTTCAGAATCAGTGAGAGGGCGACCAAGTTTCTCTGAAAGTTGTTCAAGATAAGAGACCTCCTCATCGTTGAGCGCCAGTCCCTCCTGCACGTTGTAGGCTGCAATATCGGTGATATCCTTAACACCTTCCGGGCGGAGGTCTACTTTAAAAATATCCTGCGTCAGGGCATTATACTTCTGGGACAGCATAGGGTCAAACTTCTGGTCCTCTTGGGTTGAGGCCTGGAACTCCTCAATCCTGATGATCCCGCTGATCCCCATGTTCTGGGTGATCTCCGTGGCATTAGTACTCCAGGGGGTGATCATTGCCGCCCGGGGGCCAATAAAAAAGGCGTCAATTGACGCCCTGCCTAAACTAGGTTGATTACCAAAAAGCCATACCAGTTTTTCCGTAGCTTCTTCGCTTAACGGTTGCTTGGTCTGGACTGCAAATATTTTTGTTTGAGGGTCCCCGAAAAAATGGATCATGACAAGGCTGCTTTTAAGAAAGCACAAATTTACACCTTTAAAACGTATTTCACCATGCGAAAAGTTAACAGGGACGAATGGAAATTGTTAATTACTTGCGCTCTAATTCGGCCATGTAAAATCCATCAAAACCGCTTTTATGTGCGTAGATCTGTTGTTCGCGAAGCAAGGTGAACTCTGAACCCCTTTCGGAGGCCAGGAATTCCTGCACCTGTTCCCTGTTTTCCTGGGGTAGGATAGAACAGGTGGCATAGACCATTTTACCACCGGGTTTCACCATCTGCGAGTAGTCATTCAGCAGTTCCTGCTGGGTCTTGGTGATCTTATCCAGGAAACCGGGTTCCATCTTCCATTTGGCGTCAGGATTTCGTCTTAAGATTCCCAGTCCTGTACAAGGTGCATCGATAAGTACCCGGTCTGCAGAACCGTGTAATTTCTTGATGACTTTAGAGCTGTCTATCAACCTGGTCTCGATATTGTGAGCGCCATTACGCCTTGCGCGGCGTTTTAGTTCTTTTAATTTACCCGAATAAATATCCAGCGAGATCACCTGTCCTTTGTTTTCCATCAGGGCTGCCAGGTGCAAGGATTTACCCCCGGCCCCCGCACAGGCATCAACCACCCTCATGCCCGGTGATACATCCAGGTAAGGTGCTACGAGTTGGGAGGAGGCGTCTTGTACCTCGAAAAGTCCGTCTTTAAAAGCCTGGGTAATGAATACATTTCCTCTCTCTACCAGTTTCAGGGCATGGGGATACCCGGGAATGGTTTGTGTGGCGACGCCTTCCCCGGTCAGGAACTGTTTTAGCTGCGGGGTAGTGGTTTTTAGTGTATTGACACGCAGGATCACATCTGCCTGTTCATTCAGCGCAGCAATTTCTTTGGTCCAGATTTTTTCGCCCAGAGCTGATTCACCAAGTTCATCCAACCAATCTGGTATGGATTCCCTGAATTTTCGTTCTTGGGATAATGCGTCAAACCTGCCTTTGATTCGCCTTGCCGGGGTAGGTTCAAACTGGTTCCATTCAGGGATGGCTATTCCCCTTAATACAGCCCAGACAGAGAACATACGAAAGAGTTTTGGCCTGTCATAGGGCGCCTTGATCTCTGCGATCTCCGCGTAGAGGCGTTTCCAACGGACGATATCGTAGGTGGTTTCCGCAATGAATCCACGGTCCCTGGAACCCCAGCGCGAGTCGCGTTTTAAGAGTTTCTGTACCACTTTATCGGCGTATTCCCCTTCGTTAAAGATCAGGTTGAGTCCGTCAATCACGGCAAAGACCAGGTTTCTGTGCAGTCGCATGCTTTTTATTTTAGGCCGCAAAGGTACCGTTTTAGAACTGAAGGCTTTATAAAATTATAGAAATTGTGAGGGCTTTGGTCCACAAAAAAAGGGAAGCCGGTTAAGCTTCCCTTTACTGCTGAGTACTAGGCCACAATATAGTAGCCCCTGTGTCTTTTATAAATTACATTGTTGAATCGGTAGAACTTATGTCCATTCACTACAACCTTGGTGTATCCACGGGGTAATCTTTTAATCCTGATTCCCTTGGGAGCAGCCACGACCACAAAACCCCTGTTGTGTTTAGCGTACCAAACACCCTTGGAAAAGTGAAAGGCCTTACCTTGGTGACGTACAAGTTTTGGTTTATGGATTTTGGTGACCACAACTCCATGTTTAGGATATACTTTTACTACCCGTTGTGCCTGTAAAGACATTATCGATACTAAGAACAAACCGATGATCCATACTAAAGTGAGCTTTTTCATAACTTAAGATTTAATGGTTACTGTTCCTTTGATTCGATTGATCTTGAATGGTTTAAACAAAAAAGAAGCCCTGGGGCTTCTTTTTTGTGCAGTTTGTCGAATTAGCGTTAATTCCTCCTGCCGGATTGTTTCTCACTATACCTTTTAATCAATTGACGGCGGAATTCATATTCTGCGCGGAACATCATAAGGGTCTTCCTGGCGGTGATCGTTTTGGCGATCCTGTTAAAATATTCGTTGTCCAGTTCTTCCTGTTGCTCCTCCAATTCAAGGTATTGTTGAAGCAGGTTCTGAGCTTCTGATTCACTTATTGACTCCGCATTTTTCAACTTTTCATAGATTTCACTCTTTTCCCGTTCCCTTAGGCTTTCTTTTTTCTCTTCGTATTCATTGTAGAGTGGCCAGAACACTTCGGCCTCCTTGGCAGATAACGATAAACGCTCTGTAAAAAAAGCAACTTTCAGGGCTTTCAGCTTGTTGCGGTCAGGTTTGTTCTGCCCGTAAAATACAGCAGAGGTCATCAGCATGGCCGCAAGCATACCTATGTATAATAACTTATTCATCAATACTAAAATTTAAATCATCTATATCTTCCATGGAATCATCCAGGTAATCGATCAGCTCTTCCCGGTCAATGTTTTCCTCGAGCAGCTCATGCACTTCCAACTCGTCTACGGGGATCACCTGGGCGATCTCGTATTCATCCAGTTCTAAATCCTTGCCCTCAAAATACGCTTCTATATCCCCTTTGGCCAGGTCATCAAAACTGAGCTCATCATCAGTGGGTATAAAAAGGGTGAAGGTTAAAAGGAGGATGGCCGCTACAGATACAGCGCTCACCCAGTATTTGCGATATGTTTCCAGGCGGATCACCTTGGGTTCCGTCTGCGGCATCCTGGATTTCAAGCGTGCATCAAAGCTCTCAAAATATCCTTCGGGCACAGCAAAACCGGACTCACCCGGGATATTTTCCACGGGATCTTCCATACGGGCTTTCAGCCTGGCTTCCAAGGATTCAAAGTAGTTTTCAGGTACTTTAAAACCGCTATTTTCAGGTTTTTTCTTCATGTGTAATACTTTGATGCCATTTATGACAAAAGGTTTAATCCTCCTTCAGGAATGCCTCTATTTTTTTGGAGGCCAGGTGGTAAGAGGCTTTTAGGCCTCCTACGGAAGTTTCCAGGATCTCCGAGATTTCCTCGTACTTCAGTTCCTCGAAATATTTCATATTAAATACCAGCTTTTGCTTTTCCGGTAAGGTGGCAATGGCTTGTTGTAATTTCAGCTGAATCTCGTCTCCTTCAAAATAGACATCGGCTTTGAGGTTCTCGGCAAGTTGCTCCTGCAATTCGCTCCCGGTCACTCCCAGTTTCCTGGATTTTGTTTTCAGGAACATCAGGGCTTCGTTCGTGGCAATCCTGTACATCCAGGAGAACAATTTGCTCTCACCTTTAAACCCTTCTATATTCTTAAAAACTTTGATAAAAGTATTCTGCAGTACATCATCAGCATCATCGTGGTCCATGACAATTTTTCGGATATGCCAATACAGCCTTTCCTTGTAGGTACTGACCAGTACCTCAAAAGCCTGTGGCTGGGTATCCTTATTCTGTAGTTGGTCTACTAAGGTCTTTTCGGCAATCAAATCTTGGTTTGTTATACTAGTGAGACAACTCCTTTTTAAAAAGGTTTAATCCGATGACTATAAAACGTATTAATCCCGTATTTCGTCTGCACGTGAGAAGCGGATTACCTGAATGGTCCCTGGCCTGGGATGTATGATTACCCCCTTAGGGATTGCATTTCCACCAGGTTTTTATAGACCCCGTTCTTGGCCAGTAATTCACTGTGGGTGCCCTGCTCAGCGATCTTTCCTCTTTGCATTACAATGATCTTATGTGCATTCTGAATGGTAGATAAGCGGTGTGCGATCACCACGGAGGTCCTGTTCTGCATCATTTTCTCTAATGCATCCTGTACCAGTCGTTCACTTTCGGTGTCAAGGGCAGAAGTAGCTTCGTCCAGGATCATGATCGGTGGATTTTTAAGCACTGCCCGGGCGATGGAGAGCCTTTGTTTCTGTCCTCCACTGAGTTTGTTACCACTGTCACCTATATTCGTATCATAACCCTTGGGGAGTTCGGATATGAATGCGTGTGCATTAGCGATCTTTGCAGCTGCTATGATCTCCTCATCCGTGGCGTGTTCTTTCCCCAGCCCGATGTTGTTCCGCACCGTATCGTTAAACAATATGGAATCTTGTGTGACCAGCCCCATCAGGTGTCGAAGTGATTTCTTTTCCAGATCCCGGATGTCTGTGCCATCGATCCGGATACTTCCCTGGTTAACATCGTAAAAACGGGTCAGCAGGTTGGCGATCGTACTTTTACCGCTTCCGGATTGCCCGACTAATGCCACCATATGCCCCTTGGGTACTTCCAGGCTGAAATCTTTCAGCACGTATTCATCTTCGTATTTAAAGGAGACCTTTTCCAACTTTACGGCCTGTTCAAAACTTTCTTTATGAATGGCCGTGGGCTGGTCCGTAATAGGATTTTCTGTTTCCAGTATCTCGAGCACTCTTTCTGCTGCGGCATTTCCTTTTTTTACCCCGTAAGAAGCTTTACTGATCGATTTTGCAGGGGTAAGGATGTTGTAAGCCAACCCCATATAAGCGATAAAGGATGAGGCGTCCAGGGTCTCATCGACCAACACCATTTTACCGCCGAACCATAGGAGAACACCAATGACTAATATGCCCAGGAATTCCCCGGTAGGGGATGCCAGGTTCTGCCGGTTGAGCAGCGTATTGGAAAACCTGAAAAACCGGGTGGTGGATGATTTAAACATCTGGTAGAAACGGTCTTCGGCATTAAATGCCTTGATTACCCGTAGTCCACCCAGGGTTTCTTCTACGATTGATAGGAAATTACCCTGTTCTTTCTGTACGCGGTCTGATTTTTTCTTGAGCGATTTCCCAATTGCCGAAATGATCATTCCTGCAAGTGGAATAAAAATGAATACAAAAACAGTGAGCTTCACGCTGATAAAGAACATGACGATAATCGTAAACAGTATGGTCAGGGGTTCCCTGACGATCAA
The DNA here is from genome assembly GCA_013003145.1 of Flavobacteriaceae bacterium. Classification (GTDB taxonomy): domain Bacteria; phylum Bacteroidota; class Bacteroidia; order Flavobacteriales; family Flavobacteriaceae; genus Zeaxanthinibacter. The sequence goes on from JABDLH010000122.1 coordinate 5,863, forward strand.
CTCCAGGATAGACAGGAAACTATGTTGTATTTCCAGTACATCAGAGGTGATCCGGGCAATCACATCGCCCTTTCTTTTCTCAGAATAAAAGGACACGGGCAGGTCCACGATCTTGCGGTACATGGCATTCCGGACGTCTTTCAG
>JABDLH010000139.1 GCA_013003145.1 Flavobacteriaceae bacterium
GCTTCCTCCAGACTACGACCCACGATATTCATGGCGAGATTATGTAATTCCTGTTCAGACAGTGCTTGCATATATTATATTTAACAAAAAACCGATATGTGTTACATACCGGTTTTTACTTTTATTACCGGAATTTTCCGGGATCAGACCTCGGGGTTATCCACCGAAATCGTCAAATCGAATATGTTCATCAGGGATACCGTAATCCTCTCCCATCTTTTGAACTGCTTTGTTCATCAGGGGTGGTCCACAGAAGTACAACTCTATATCCTCCGGTGATTCGTGTTTGGACAGGTAGTTATCGATCACGCAATTGTGAATGAATCCTACGAATCCGTCGCCGGGGGCATCCAGGTCCTCTTTTACTTTCCAGTTATCTTCCGGAAGTGGTTCAGACAAGGCCATATAGAATTTGAAATTAGGAAAATCCTTTTCTAATTGACGGAAGTGATCTATGTAGAATAGCTCTCTTTTAGATCGTCCTCCGTACCAATAAGTAACCTTACGATTGGTCTCTAAGGTTTTAAACAGGTGATAGAGGTGAGAACGCATTGGGGCCATTCCGGCTCCACCACCAACATACAACATCTCTGATTCGGACTCGTTGATGAAGAATTCACCATAAGGTCCGGAGATGGTTACCTTATTGCCCGGTTTCTGTGCAAAGATGTAAGAAGAGGCTATACCCGGGTTAACACTCATCCACCCGTTCTTAGAGCGATCCCATGGTGGGGTGGCAATACGAACGTTAAGCATGATCTCTCGCCCTTCTGCAGGGTAAGAAGCCATGGAATAGGCGCGTTCCACTATTTCGGTATTCTTCATGGTCAACGGCCAAAGGTTGAATTTATCCCACTCAGCCTGGAATTTATCCGGGGTCTCATGTTCCTCAGGGTGAGCCGTGATATCCATATCCTCGTACTTGATCTCGCAAGGAGGTATCTCTATTTGTATATAACCACCGGCCTTATAATTCATGTCTTCCGGTATCTCTACCACGAATTCTTTGATGAAAGAGGCTACGTTATAATTTCGAACAACGGTGGCTTCCCACTTCTTGATCCCGAATACTTCTTCAGGGATGGTGATCTCCATATCTTGCTTCACCTTAACCTGGCAAGCGAGACGAGCACCTTGATTCAGTTCTTTTTTGGAGAAGTGAGGGGTTTCTGTTGGCAGTGCCTCTCCCCCGCCTTCAAGTACGTGACATTCGCACTGAATGCAAGTTCCACCTCCACCACAGGCAGAAGGAAGAAATATCTTCTTATCACCCAGGGTAGACAGCAGGGAGCTTCCCGATCCTACTTCTATTTTCTTTTCCCCGTTAATGGTAATGGTCACAGGACCTGATGGGGATAATTTTTCTTTGGTGAACAACAACAGGCTGACCAGGATCAATAGCAATACCATGAAAGCGATGACAGTGATCAGGATTGTTCCGAGGGTACTCGTAGCTAAAATCATTCTTATTTGTTTATAGCCTGGTTAAACGAAACGGCATTCTCTTCTAATTCTTCTTCTTTAGCCGGTTCTTTCTTTTCTTCTTCTTTGGCAACTTTTGCATCGGTGACATTGTCTTCACTACCTCCACCGGTCAGCATTCCTCCGAAACTCATAAACCCGATAGCCATCAGGCCTGTGATGATAAATGTAATCCCCAATCCACGAAGTGGTGGTGGTACATTGGAATACCTGATCTTTTCACGGATGGCTGCAATGGCAAGGATGGCGAGGAACCAACCGATCCCGGAAGCAAGGCCGTAATTAAAAGCCAATCCCAGTGTTGCAATTTCCCTGGACTGCATAAACAGCGATCCACCTAAAATTGCGCAGTTTACTGCGATAAGGGGTAAAAAGATACCCAAGGAGTTATACAATGCAGGAGAAAACTTCTCTACCACGATCTCTACCAATTGCACCATGGTGGCGATGGTAGCGATAAACAGGATAAAGGAGAGGAAACTAAGGTTGTAGTCCGCGTACTCCGGTCCTAACCAGGCCAATGCCCCATCCTGCAGTAAATAGGTATCCAACAACCAGTTCAGGGGTACGGTCACCGCCAGAACGAAGATCACCGCAGCTCCAAGACCTACTGCCGTAGTTACTTTTTTAGACACCGCCAGGTAGGAACACATTCCTAAGAAGGTGGCGAATACCATATTATCTATGAATATGGATTTAAAAAACAGCTCTATATGCTCTAACATAATATCTTATTTAAGCGCTAATTAGTTTTCCTCGATCAAAGCCCTGTTACGCGAACGCTGAACCCAGATGATAATACCGACTACGATCAGTGCCATTGGTGACAGCAACATAAACCCGTTGTTCTCATAACCGATGGAGTACAATCCTGTTTTAGCAATTGGATCTCCAAGTACCGGTATTCCGAGCAATGTACCGGACCCTAGCAATTCACGGAAGAACCCAACGAGGATCAGTATAACTCCATAACCTGCTGCATTACCTACTCCGTCAAGGAAAGACCTATACGGACCATTACCCAGGGCAAAAGCTTCAAACCGTCCCATAATAATACAGTTGGTAATAATAAGGCCCACAAAGACCGATAGGGTTTTACTGAGCTCATAGGCAAATGCTTTTAACACCTGGTCCACGATAATTACCAGGGAAGCCACAACAATCAATTGAACAATGATCCTGATTTTGGATGGAATCACATTCCTCATAAGTGCTATCACGACGTTTCCTAGTCCCATTACGAACAGTACGGAGATAGCCATTACAATAGATGCTTTTAATTCGGCTGTGATCGCCAGTGCAGAACATATCCCGAGTACCTGGATGGTAATGGGGTTGTTGTCTGCCAGGGGATCCAGGATCAGACTGGTATCTTTTTTAGATAGTAAGGCCATGTTATTCTGTGGTTCTTATGGTTTCTAAATAGCTTTTATACATTTTCACGGTCTGGGAAATCATATTGGAAACACCATCACCGGTAATGGTAGCACCCGCCAGGGCATCTACTTCGTTATCCTCTTTATCTTCGTTAAGAGGATCATTGTTACCCTTTGCGACCCTGATACCTTCGTAGCGTGTCCCGTTCAGGATGGTTTCCCCGTCAAAGTCGTCCATGAAGTAACGTTCTTTAATATTGGCTCCTAGTCCGGGTGTCTCTCCCTTATGGTCAAAATACACCCCTTGTACGATCATGTTCTCATCTAAAGAGATGAATCCCCAGATCGCATCCCAGAGACCTTTCCCGTACATCGGTATGATGTAGAAGGTTTTACCTTCCTTCTCCCCTACCATCAGCGGCAACTTTGGGGTATTCCCCTTACTGGCCAGGGCCAGTTGCTTCTTCAGGTCGATCAGGTAAGCATTCTCATCTTCGCTGATCTTATCACCCTCGATCACCAATTGTTGCTTGATGTATTTGGAGAACTCTTCTTCCACTCGGTCTGTAGGGATAAAATTAACCCCGCTATCCGGTGTATTTTCATTGACACCCATGGCATACAGGATGTTCTGTTGCTTTTCAAAACGTTCGTTCTCCTGGATTCGCGGTTTAAGGGATGAGGCGAGGTATGCCAGGATGGCTCCTACCACGATCACCATGATACCGGCAAAAATTACAGTGTAAACGTTATTATCTTTATTGACTGCCATAATTAAACTGTTTCAACTTGTAGTTTAGCGCCTTCTCCTTCAGTAGTTTTAGGATGTACGGTCGCGTTCTTGAATCGCTTAAGACGCCTGTTCACATTACCCCTGACCACGTAGTGATCAATGGTAGGTGCAAATACGTTCATCAATAGAATTGCAAGGAATACTCCTTCCGGGTAGGCCGGGTTAAATACCCTGATCATTACCGAGATAAACCCGATAAAGAACCCATAGAACCATTTACCACGGTTAGTCTGGGAACCGGTGACAGGGTCTGTGGCCATATAGACGATACCAAATGCGAGTCCGCCGACAATTAAGTGTTTCCAGAATTCGAAGCTCATCAGGCCGTAGAATTTACTGGATTCCCCGATCCATCCTGCATCGACAACCCCGTTAAAGATAAGTCCCATGACCAGTGCCCCGATGACGGCGCTTACCATGATCCTCCAGCTGGCTATCTTAGAAAAGATAAGGAACAGACCTCCAAGTAATATGAGGAAAGCGGAGGTTTCTCCCACAGAACCGGGGATAAAACCGAAGAACATATCAGAGACCGAGTATTCAAATTCAGATGCATTATTCTGCGCGAGGTAACCCAGTATGGTCTCCCCGGAAATAGCGTCAGGACCTCCTGCTCGCTCTACAGCTCCCTGCACCCATACCTTGTCACCACTCATCCAGGTAGGATAAGCGAAGAACAGGAAAGCACGAATAGTAAGTGCGGGGTTCAGGATATTCATCCCTGTTCCTCCGAACACTTCTTTCCCGATAACTACACCAAAGGCTACGGCAACAGCCAGCATCCATAATGGAGTATCAATGGGAACGATCAAAGGGACTAACATACCTGTTACCAGGTAACCTTCTTCCACTTCGTGTCCTTTGATCACCGCGAAGATAAACTCGATCAGCAGACCAACACCATAGGAAACGATCACCAGGGGAAGCACGTGTACGATCCCGATCCAGAAATTATCCCAGGTCAGGAAGTTCCCAAAGAGGGAAAGCTCCCGGCTGATACCATTCGCAGCGTCAATAGCTGCGTAATGCTGGTATCCTGCATTAAACATTGAAAAGAGCAATACAGGGATCAAAGCCATGATCACCGTATTCATCGTCCGTTTCAGGTCATCCGCGGCGCGGACATGAGATCCCGAATGGGTGGTTTCGTTAGGGGCATACAAGAAAGTATGGAATGCATTAAAGGCGGGAGCCATTTTTTTGTCCCTGTAGCGATGCTTCAGGATATGCAGCCTTTTCTTGAACGTAAGTCTTTTATCTCTCATCTTTTATCCTATTTCTTTATATAACAAATCCAATCCTTCACGGATGATCTTCTGATGGGGTTGCTTGGAGATACAAATGAACTCGGTTAAGGAAAAATCTTCCGGAACCACTTCGTATAGTCCTAACTGCTCCATTTCATCCAGGTCCTGAACCATACATGCTTTAAGCAACTGAAGCGGGTAGATATCCATTGGGAATACCTCCTCGTACAATCCTGTCACTACGAAAGCCCTGTGTTCCCCGTTGGTGTTGGTCGTTAATTCGTATTTCTTTTTGGGCTGCAACCAGGAGAAGGTCAGTGCCCGGGTTGAAGAGATCTTATCGAAAACAGGTTTGTTCCACCCAAAAAATTCGTAGTCGTCCCCTTCTGGTATCACGGATACCGTATTGTTATAAAAACCAAGATGTCCATCCGGTCTTGACTTACTACCGGTAAGCACATCGCCGTTGATCACCCTGATATCATCTTCGTTTACCCCACTAGCGTACAGGAAAGTAGAAATTTCCGCCCCGATCTTAGTGGTGTAGTATTTTGGAGTCTTTACTGATGAGCCTACTAAGGCAATCGTCCGTTCCGGGTTAAATTTCCCGCTAAGCAAAGTTTCACCGATGATGATAAGGTCCTGTGCAGAAAGGGTCCAAACTATTTCACCTTTATTAATAGGATCTATCTTGTTAATCTGGGTTCCCACTAATCCTGCAGGGTGCGGACCTGAAACCTTGTGTAGTGTTATTCCCTGTAGCCCGGCAAGAGGAGAGTCTGAAGACTTCCCTACAGAAACATGAACCTTCCCGGGAGTCAATTTACCCAGGGCCGTGATGGCTGCCTGCATTTCTTTTTCTTTCCCTTTTAGCACGTAATCCAATTCGGCTGCAAGGGGAGCAGTTACATAACCCGAAATAAAGATGGCCTTGGGCCTGGATTCCGGATCAGCGATAATATCATAAGGCCGCTGCTTGATGAAAGGCCAGCAACCCGATTTAAGTAAGAACTAGCGTATAGCTTCTTCTGAAGCTTTCTCAGGGCTGATAGGCGTATGCTCTACCGATGCCTGGCTTTTATCTGCGAGAATCTTGAGGTTGAGAATTCGCCTTCTCGCACCCCTTTCAATTTCGATCAGTTCCCCGCTTACCGGAGAAACGAATAACATCTCTTCGTTATTCTTGCTGTAAAACAATGGCTCACCTGCCTTTACCTCAGCACCTTGCTTAACCATCATCTTGGGGGTCATCCCGTGAAAGTCAGCTAGGTTGATGTTGTAAACATTACTGGAAACGGCTTTGGTAGTGGTCTGTTCTGCAGCACCGACAAGGTTTATATTTAATCCTTTTTTAATCCGGATGTCTTTGGACATAGAGTGTAGACCTTAGGTTATCAAAAATTCGCCACAAAAATAGCATTAAAAGGAAAGTTTTCATAATTATTGTCTATAAAATTGGGCATTCAACGGATACGGAGAAGCGCGGCAAGCTTTTTGTTTACCTTTGCCCGAAAATATGTCCTGAAATGCGCCCGAACCTTAAACAACTATTCTTCCTATTGCTTTGTGCGCCAGTATTTGCACAGGTGCAGTACGAGGTAAACCCGCCTTCCCATATTTTATCCGTACGTTTTACCGGGCCTACTGAAGACCAATTCCCCATTATCCAATTAGGCGAAGGTGTTTACCTGGAATTTGATGATCTTACTGCAAGTGAGCAGGATTATTACTATAAGATAGTTCATTGTGATTATGACTGGACCCCTTCTACCCTGTTAAAGTCGCAGTACCTGGATGGGGTAGACAACCAAAGGATAATCGACTACGCCAACAGCTATAACACCCTACAACCTTATTCCAACTACCGCCTCACCATCCCCAACCAGAATGTCCGCCTAAAAGTCAGCGGTAATTATGTCCTGGAGGTATACAACACAGACAATGAACTGCAATTTTCCCGCAGGTTCCTGGTCTACCAGGACCTGGTTAAAGTGAGTGGAACCGTTAAACGGAGTAGGGATTTTGAATTTCTTAACGAGAAACAAGTAGTACAATTTAGTATACTGGCAGGGGATTTTGACTGGATCAACCCTAAGCAGGAAGTCAAGGTGGCCATTTTGCAGAATTATTTCTGGCCCACCGCTATTCAGGGAATCGAACCGCAGTACATCCTGGGAAATGAGCTGGTCTACAAGTACAACGAAGAAACCAGCTTTTACGGAGGGAATGAACATTTATATTTTGACACCAAGGATCTCCGGGCCCCGAGCGCCCAGATCTCTAAGGTAACTGTTGGCGACCTGTATAACCACATCCTCTTTACAGACCGCTATCGTTTTGACGAACCTTATACATATTTCCCGGATATCAATGGCGATTTCGTGATCCGGACCATACAAGGGACAGAAGGATCAAGGGAAGCTGAATACACCCAGGTGCATTTTAGTCTTCCATATTCCCAGATGCTGGGCATGGACGAGGTTTATGTCTTTGGTAAGTTCAACAACTACGCCCTGGAAGAGGAGAACAGGCTGAAATTCAACGAGGAGACGGGGAACATGGAAACGGTCATCCTGATGAAACAGGGATTCTACAACTACAAGTACGTCATCCAGGATAAGAAGGGCAACATTGACCTCAACGCAATCTCCGGTAATTTCCATTTCACGGAGAACAATTACCTTATATTAGTGTATTACAGGAGGTTTGGAGATCTTTACGACAGCCTTATCGGCATTGGAAATGCCAATTCGAGGAATATCAGCAATTGATCCGAGTTCCCGCTAGTAGCTAATTTTGAACATGACAACCAACCACTGGCATGAATGACCTGTCCAATCCCGATAAACGAGAGCGACACCCCATGAAATACCGGGGGACTGAATGCCTTAATTGCGGGCATCCATTAGATATCAGCGACCGCTACTGTCCACAGTGCTCCCAGGCGAACAACACCAAGAAACGAACTTTAGTCAATTATATAGAAGAATTCTTCAATACCGTAGTTGCCTATGACTCCAGGTTGCTCAGAACACTATCAGCCATGTTGCTGCATCCCGGGAAAATGACCAGGGAATATCTGGAGGGTAAGCGCATGACGTACACCAATCCCTTCCGTTTCCTTTTAAGCCTCAGTATTATATATTTCTTACTGCTTAGTGCAGGCAGCGACCTGGACACCCTGGACGCCAATAGCAACAATGACATTTCTGATCAGGACTTCACTAATACACCCTTAGCGGCAGAGGCCGAAAAAACCTCCTCAAAAGACTCGATCGTAACATGGCAAAACCCACAAGGTTATGTGCTGTTTTCGGATAAAAAAGATTCGGTTATCGCATCGTCTCCGGCTTTGCACTATGAACAGCTTGCCACCGATGATTTCTGGGATCGTATTTTTAAAAAAACCGAGTTTTATCTTTCCCTGATCCGCTATCACGATTTAAAGAACTATGATGAGTTAGGCCGAATAATGGAGGTGCCGGAATCGGGAGAAGACAAGAGCAGCTTTGCCATTGCCAGGAGCATTAACCGGGTGAAAAATACCCCGGGAAGTTTCCTCGACGCAATATTAGGACGGCTGCCATTCGCTACTTTTTTCTTCCTGCCTGTCTTCGCCGTCTTCATACGGATGGTATATATCAATAAAAGCTATACGTACACCGATAATCTGATCTTCAGCTTCCATAATCAGTCACTTATGTTTATCTTGCTCACTATTAGTTTTTTGGTGGATGAGATTTTCAGTATTTCCACTGCCGGATTCGCTTTGCTCATTTTTTCTTTGTACCTGTACAAAGCCATGAGGACCTTTTACGGTGATGGAAGACTTAAAACAATACTAAAATTTCTACTGCTAAACACGATTTTTATAATTTTGTCAGGCATTGGGGCTCTTGCCCTGCTTCTGGGAAGCGCCTTCACTTATTAGAGACACGTCATGATTACACAGGTAACCAAAGGGATTAAGATTTCCGTGACCACGAGTTTTGAGGGTACTTTCTTCAAAAACTACAAGATGCACTTTGCCTTTGGCTATACCATTACCATTGAGAACCAAAGCAAGGATTCTGTACAACTGACCTCAAGGCACTGGAAGATATACGATGCACTGAACGATTTTGAGATCCTTGACGGGGAAGGTGTGATCGGGAAAAAACCGGTGATCAAGCCCGGGGAATCCCACACCTATAGTTCGGGTTGTCTTTTGGCCTCTCCTATCGGGGCAATGAAAGGACATTACAATATGGTCAACTTCAGTTCTACCGAGAAATTCAGGGTATATGTACCCACCTTTAAATTCAGCGCACCTTTTGCCCTGAACTAAGCCCCCATTTATAACGTTATAGTTTTCTTTTCCCTACATGATTTAATACCTTTGCTGGAATTTTAATTAAAAATAACAGCAATTATGGGTAAAGGATTTTTCAATGTCCCGGTAGCAGTAAATGAACCTGTTAGGACATATGAGCCCGGGAGTTCCGAAAGGGAGTCCGTGCTTCAGCAATATAAAGAGTATTACAATAGCCAGGTAGAGGTTCCTCTCTACATCGGGGGCAAAGAAATAAAAACGGGGAATACCGCAGATATGGCACCCCCACATGACCATAAACACGTGGTCGGTAAATATCATAAAGCAGAAAAGAAACATGTAGAATCTGCTATTTCTGAAGCCTTGAAAGCCAGGGAATCCTGGGCTGCACTAAGCTGGGAACAGCGTGCTTCAATTTTCCTGAAAGCGGCCGCATTGATCTCTGGTCCTTACCGCGACAAGCTGAATGCTTCTACCATGATCGCTCAATCCAAGAATATCTACCAGGCAGAAATTGACTCGGCCTGTGAGTTGATCGACTTCTTAACTTTTAACGTGGAATATATGGCTGAGATCTACAGCCAGCAACCAGAATCCTCTGAAGGAGTATGGAACCGCGTGGAATACCGTCCTTTGGAAGGATTCGTTTACGCCGTAACTCCATTCAACTTTACAGCCATTGCGGGTAACCTACCCACAAGTGCAGCACTCATGGGGAACGTAGTTGTTTGGAAACCCAGTGACCATCAGATCTTTTCAGCCAAAGTAGTGATGGACGTCTTTAGGGAAGCCGGAGTTCCTGACGGGGTGATCAACGTAGTGTATGGTGACCCGGAAATGATCACCGATACCGTCCTGGCCAGCCCGGATTTTACCGGTATCCACTTTACAGGATCCACTACTGTATTTAAAGATATCTGGAGAAAGATCGGTAACAATTTAGTCCGTTATAAGACCTACCCAAGGATCGTTGGTGAGACCGGTGGTAAGGATTACATTATTGCCCACCCAACAGCAGATGCTCAACAAGTGGCTACGGCTATTACAAGGGGCGCTTTCGAATTCCAGGGCCAGAAATGCAGCGCAGCCTCCAGGGTTTACCTGCCAAAGTCGACCGCACAAGATATCCTTGACCGGGTAAGAAAGGATGTAAAATCCTTTAAACCTGCAGGTTCTCCAGAAGACATGGGTAACTTTATAACTGCAGTTATCCACGAAGGAGCATTTGACAAACTTGCATCGTATATAGATCAAGCTAAAAAAGACGATAATGCAGAGGTAGTTATAGGAGGTAGTTACGATAAGTCTAAGGGTTATTTTATAGATCCAACGGTCATCGTCACCACGGATCCTAAATACACCACCATGGAAACTGAACTTTTCGGACCCGTGGTCACCGTATATGTTTACGATGACAAGGACTGGAGCAAAACCCTGAAACTTGTTGATGAAACATCCATCTACGGACTGACAGGTGCTGTAATTTCTGCAGATCGTTATTCGATCGCGGAGGCTACCAAAGTTCTGGAGAACAGTGCCGGGAATTTCTACATCAATGACAAGCCAACAGGGGCTGTCGTGGGACAACAACCTTTTGGAGGAGCAAGGGCTTCAGGTACTAATGACAAGGCCGGTTCTGCACAGAACCTGTTGCGTTGGGTATCGCCAAGACTCATCAAAGAAACCTTTGTTACGCCTGTAGATTATCGCTACCCTTTCTTAGGTGAATAATCACAGCGGGAACAGCTCCCAGAGCCGCAATATTTATAAAGCCTTATTATCTTCCGGATAATAAGGCTTTGTTTTTGAGCGTTATATATTTAAAGATTTTGTAACTTTAGGAGAACGCAACCCGAATCTGAACCTTAACAGAGATCTTATGGACAATAAAACGACCAAAAAAATCTATTCCCGGGGGTTAGTATTTCTGTACTCTCGTTATCGTCAATGGCTAAGTAAATACGCCGCTCGTTGCAGGAACACTTATTACCAAATGCTTGCGCTGTAACATTCAAGGTTTATACTTCATTGGCAGGTAGACCACTTTCTTGGTGTCAAAAAATGGCTCATCAAAGTACTGGTCAAGGTTATATATTTGTGCCGTTTTATAAGGTTCCAATTCTTCAGACAGGTCGCCCCCTTTTAAATAAAGAATACCATTTTTCAGTTCGTGAACGGATTGTTTCGCAATGCGACCACGCACCCAATTCACAAAAGTAGGCATAGCAGCTACAGCCCTGCTCACGATAAAATCGAACTGTGTATCCAGCTCTTCTACCCTGCAATGCCGGGTCTGCACATTCTTAAGACCTAGGCCCTGCACCACCTCGTCCACCACCTTGATCTTCTTACCTATAGCATCCACCAAGGTGAACTGGGTTTCCGGAAAAGCGATAGCCAAAGGGATGCCGGGAAATCCGCCCCCCGTACCTACATCCAGAACCTTGGCTCCCGGTTTAAAAGAAATAAGCTTGGCTATGCCTAGGGAATGCAGCACATGTCTCAGGTAGAGCTCGTCTATATCTTTCCTGGATACTACGTTGATCTTCAGGTTCCAATCCTGGTACAAGGCTTCCAATTCCCTGAACTGTTGTTGCTGTGTTTCGTTAAAATGTTCAAAATATTTAAAGACTATATCCGCCTGCATGCTTACCTTTGTGTTTTCGGCAAAAGTACGACAATCGATAAGAGATATTAAAAGTTTGTATTTTGCGTTTTATTATAAAGACCCCAAGATCTTTTAACAATACAGAATATGAAAACTTCACCTGTAAGGTTCTCCCGTAACGATTCCGCACAATTTTTCAGAACATTGAACAGAAGGGTTAACGCCTATTTCAAAGAAAATAAAATCAAAAAGACCGGTAACTGGCAATTGCACCTGAAGACTGCGGTCATGTTCGGACTTATCCTGGACCCGTATTTCCTGATGCTAACCCTTAACCTTCACACTTGGGCAAATTTACTACACACTATCACCATGGGTGTGGGTATGGCAGGGGTTGGAATGAACGTCATGCACGATGGGAACCACGGCTCTTATTCCAGTAAAAAATGGCTGAACAAGTTAATGGGGAGCAGTATCTATATATTGGCGGGGAATGTTTACAACTGGCAGGTACAGCATAATGTGCTGCACCATACGTACACGAACATCCACGAGCACGATGAGGACCTTGAAGCGGGACGCATTTTAAGATTCTCAAAACACGCCCCCTGGCATCGTTTTCATAAATTTCAACATTACTATTCTATCTTCCTGTACGGCCTGCTGACCTTTAACTGGGCCATAACTACAGATTTTATGCAGATGTACCGTTACACCAAAAGAAAACTGGCTTACGGTAAATTCCCAAACCCATTTTTAAACTGGAGTGTACTTGTGGTCACCAAACTGATCTATATCACCATCTGGATCGTACTCCCGATGCTGCTGATGGAAATCGCGTGGTGGAAAGTACTGATAGGATTCTTCCTGATGCACTATGTAGCAGGAGTGATCCTCAGTGTGGTCTTTCAATTGGCACACGTAGTTGACGAAGCTGAAACGCCCTTGCCCGAACAAGATGGCTCTATGAAGAATACCTGGGCTATTCACCAGTTATTTACCACGGTGAATTTTGGAACAAAGAACAAGATCGTGAATTGGTTTACAGGGGGGCTGAATCACCAGGTAGAACACCATATCTTCCCGAACATCAGCCATATTCATTACACAAAAATCGCTGAAATTGTGAAAGAAACGGCGAACGAGTTTAATTTACCCTATAACGAATACAAAACTACCAGAAAAGCCATAATTTCGCACTTCAAGCATTTAAAAGAATTGGGTAAAAGGCCTGCATTACTGCACACCTAAAGTTAACACAGCATGAAGAACGCGCTTTCCGAAAGAATCAATAACATGGCAACCTCGGCCACCCTGGCTATGGCTGCAAAAGCAAGAGAATTAAGAAACCAAGGAAAAGACATCATCGGGCTCAGCCTGGGTGAACCGGATTTCAATATTCCCGATTTTATTAAGGAAGCTGCAAAACAGGCCGTAGACGATAACTACAGCAGTTACTCCCCCGTAGACGGTTATGGAGACCTGAAACAAGCCATTTCCAACAAATTTAAGCGCGATAATAACCTGGATTACAACCTCTCGCAGATCGTAGTCTCTACCGGGGCAAAGCAATCCCTGGCCAATGTGGCCATGGTGATGTTAAACCAGGGAGACGAGGTTATTCTCCCTGCACCTTACTGGGTAAGCTACAGCGACATTGTTAAGCTTGCAGAAGGAGTACCGGTAGAAGTTCCTACCAGTATTGAAAATGATTTTAAGATGACGCCCTACCAGCTGGAAGCGGCCATCACTCCAAAGACCAAGATGATCTGGTTTAGTTCTCCTTGCAACCCCAGTGGTTCGGTTTACAGCCAGGAAGAACTACAAGGACTTGCAGAGGTACTCAGGAAGCACCCTGGTATCTACGTAGTCTCTGATGAGATCTATGAACATATTAATTTCAGGGGAGGTCATGTAAGCATTGCCGGGATAGAAGGCATGTATGATCGAACCATTACCGTTAATGGGGTCTCCAAGGCATTTGCTATGACCGGCTGGAGAATCGGGTACATCGGTGCACCGGACTGGATCGCAAAAGCCTGTACCAAATTCCAGGGCCAGATCACCAGCGGCGCAAACGCAATTGCTCAGCGTGCAACCATAGCAGCCCTCGAGGCTCCTGTGAGCAAGATTCAGTTCATGATAGACGAGTTCCACCAGCGCAGGGACCTAATTCTCTCCTTACTTGGAGAGATAGACGGGTTTGCCCTCAACGTACCTGAAGGAGCTTTTTATGTATTCCCAAACATTTCTGCCTTCTTCGGAAAAACTTTAAAAGGCCAGAAGATAGAGAATGCATCTGATTTTGCGCTTTACCTTTTAGAGCACGCAAACGTGGCTACGGTGACAGGGGAAGCTTTCGGAAATCCTAATTGCATCCGCATTTCCTATGCCGCTTCTACCGATGAGATCAGGGAAGCTGTAGCAAGGATCAAAGCTGTCTTATAAAAACCATTTAAGTTTATCGGGGTATCCCTAGGTCCTCTTCCAGAAGTAAGGGGTGAACAGGATCAGTACCGTGAAAAGTTCCAGCCTGCCGGCCAACATCAGGAACCCACACCACCATTTCCCGAGAACAGGCAGGCTGTTGAAATTACTCAGCGGGTTCAGGGTTCCAAAGGCAGGACCTACATTCCCAAGGGAGGAAACTGCACCACCTATGGCCGTTACAAAGTCTAATCCCAGTAAGCCCAAGACCAGTGCTCCCAGGATAAATAGCATCATATACAAGGCGAAAAAGGCCACGATATTGTAAACTATTTGTTCGGAAACCGACTTCTCGTTATACCGGACAGGGATTATAGCATTAGGGTGCAGGGTTCTTTTAAATTCGAGCAAGCCATTTTTCAGGATCATAATATGACGCATGATCTTGATCCCACCGGCGGTAGATCCGGCAGACCCTCCTGAGAACATCAGCACAAAGAACAAAATTGTTAAGAAGGGTGTCCATGCCGTGAAGTCTGCGGTTACGAAACCCGTTGTTGTGACCACGGCGACCACCTGGAATAGGGCATGCCTGAAGGCACTTTCCATCTCGCCGAAAAGCATAGGGTGGTAATCCGTCACCGCCATATTTGCTTTGTAGCGTATTACTATTGCCGTAAGCAGGGTGACGAGTCCAATAAATACCATATAGGCCTTGAATTCTTCATCCTTCAGCACTTTTTGCACCTTCCCCTTAAACGCGAAATAACTCAATACAAAGTTACTCCCCGCTAAAATCATAAAAAATATAATGATGTATTGTATCAGGGGTTGATCATTCCAGTAAGCGATACTGGCGTTCTTGGTGGAGAAGCCCCCGGTAGACAAGGTGGCCAGCGAATGGTTGATGGCATCAAAAAATGTCATCCCCGCGGCCTTGAGTAATATGGTCTCCGCCACGGTATATCCAAAGTAAATCAGCCAGAGACGCTTTGCAGTGTCGGTAATCCTTGGATGCAATTTATCTCCACTGGGCCCGGGAGCTTCGGCTGCAAAGAGCTGCATCCCCCCTATCCCGAGTAAGGGCAGTATGGCTATAGCCAGTACAATGATCCCCATCCCTCCTATCCAATGGGTAAGACTACGCCAGAAGAGGATACCCTCCGGCAAGCTCTCAATATCGTCCAGTATAGAAGCCCCGGTGGTTGTATACCCGGAAATGGTTTCAAAAAATGCGTTAGTTACAGAGGGGATAGCCCCGGAAAACAAATAAGGCAACACCCCGGAAGCCGACATAATCAACCAGCCAAAGGTGACAATTATGTAACCCTCCTTGCGGTTCACCTCTTTTTTATGACCCCGGGTGTAAAACATCCCCACTACTCCTACCAGTATAGTCACTATGGCTGCCAAGGTAATATCTAAGGTTACTCCGTCCTTATAGATACCGCTGACCAGGGCTGCCAACAACATAAAGGAACCGTTGCAGAGCAACAGCAATCCCATGAGGTGAATAATGATCCGAAGGTTCAGGTGCATATTACAGGAAGAGCTTTTCTATTTTAGGGATTGCCCTGGGAAGGCAGCACACGACCACCCTGTCACCCGGGGTGATCCTGAAATTACCGAGGGCGATAATTCCCACCCCATCGCGGATCACTCCGCCTATGATGGCTGACCGGGGAAAATCGAGTTCTTTGATAATATTCCCGGCTACTTCGGATTTGGGTTTCACTATAAATTCCAGTATTTCCGCATTCAGGTTATTCAACCTGGTCAGTGCAACGACCTCACCTTTTCGGATATGGCGGAAAATATGGTTTGCCGCCAATAATTTCTTATTGATCAGTGTATCAACACCGATACTCTGGGAAAGCTGGAAGTAATCCATATTCTCTACCAGGGCGATAGTTTTCTTTATATTCCTGGACTTCGCCACCAGGCAAGACATAATATTGGTCTCGGAATTACCGGTAACCGCGATAAATGCATCCATGGAATCAAGACTCTCCTCATCCAGCAATTCCACGTTCCGGCAATCCCCGTTAATGACTAAGGCATTAGGAAGGGAATCGGCAATTTCAAAAGCTTTTTCCTTACTCTTTTCGATCAGCTTAACATTGAACCTGTTACCGCAAAGATCGCGGGCTGTATTCAGTCCAACTTTACTTCCCCCAAGGATCATTACATTGCGGATCTCTTCTTTCTTTTTCCCCAGCAGCTTATAAAGTTCATCGACTCCTTTTTTGTCTGTAATAAAATAGACCTGGTCCTCTTCATTAAACACGGTATCCCCCCTGGGTATCAATGTATACTGTGTACCTCTTCGCTGCATTGCGATAGGCATAAAGTGAAGTTCCGGGAAAATCTCTGCGGCCTCTTTGACCATTTTGCCCACGAAGGGTGCCGATTTTGGCAGGGATACCCCCAGCATGATGAGTGCACCTTCTTCAAACTCGTAAGTATCGTTAAAGGCAGACTGATTGAGCAATAACTGTATCTCTGTAGCCGCCAGTTCTTCAGGTGAAATCAGCTCGTCTATCCCGAGCTGCTGGAATTTTATCAGGTCTTTATGCTCAACAAATTCCGTATTTGAGATCCTCGCGATGGTCCTTTTACATCCCAATTGCTTGGCCAGCATACAAAGGGTGAGATTAGTTGTTTCGGATGCCGTAACCCCGATCACTAAATCCGACCTGTCTACCTGTGCTTCCTGCAATACCGATACCGATGTGGCATCGCCTTTCAGCACCCTGATGTCCAGGTGGCTGTCTGCATAGGCAAGGCTTTCTTTACGGGTGTCTATCAGGGTAATGTCCTGGGATTCATATGAGAGAAGTTTTGCCAAATGAAATCCTACTTCACCAGCACCTGCGATAATAATCTTCATTTACGAAATACATTGATTTTCATAAGCAGTATTCTTCTTCCGGAGAGAATGATATTGCGGACGCGGAAATGCCCCACGCTGCCACTGCAGAAAGTTTGGGACAAAATTACATAAATTTCTTTTGGATGAATCCAAATTACAAGCCCAAATTCCGATTTACCAGCTGTATGGTAAAGTTTGCCACAGAGAAGTATGCATTGTAGTATCTTTGCCAAAATCAAAGGTTTAAATGGCAAAAAAAATAACGCCTTATAAGGAATCTGAATTAGGCAAAAAGGCCCAGGTACGCCAGATGTTTGACACCATCTCTGAACGCTATGACGGACTTAACCGGGTGATTTCTTTCGGGATCGATGTTAAGTGGAGAAAGAAGGTCGTTAAACTTGTGGCTGCTGCAAAACCGAAGACCATACTGGACATTGCCACCGGTACAGGGGACCTGGCCATACAAATGGCCACCACCGGGGCTAAACGCATCGTGGGATTGGATATTTCACCCGGAATGCTGGAAGTCGGCAAAAAAAAGGTCAGCTCCAAGGACCTGAATGAAACGGTAGAAATGGTTGTAGGTGACAGTGAGGATCTGCCTTTTGAAGACCATAGCTTTGATGCCATTACCGTGGCCTTTGGCGTTCGGAATTTTGAGGACCTGGAGAAGGGTCTTTCAGAGATCTACCGGGTACTTAAGCCGGGAGGCACCTTTGTCGTCCTGGAAACCTCTGTTCCCACTAAGACTCCTTACCTACAAGGGTACAGGGCCTATACCCGATACCTCTTACCGGCCATGGGCAAGTTACTATCCCGGGATCGCGACGCTTATGCCTACCTTTCAGAATCGGCTGCTGCATTTCCTCACGGGCAGGCCTTCAACAATATTTTAGAGAAAATAGGGTTTATAGGGGTGGAGAACAAGCCACAGACCTTTGGAGTGGCGTCTATATATGTAGCTACCAAGTAGGTATGAAAAAACTTCTGTATTCCTTCATAGCATTACTGTGTTGCCCTTTACTGCATTCCCAGTTTAATGAAAAGCCCATCCTAAACCTGCAGAACGAAGATAAAAAACTTCTTAACTGGGGATATTACCTTGGGTTCAACCAGTATGATTTCAAATTTGAGTATAAAAATGACCTTCCGAATATCTTGGTCGATAAATCCGCAGGTTTTAATGTAGGCCTGATCGGGGAACTAAGGCTGAATGAATTCACGGATGTCCGTTTTGAACCGGGATTATTCTATACACAGCGAACCTTGGGATTCCCGGGCTTTGAAGAAGAAAGGGATGCCATCAGGATCGTAAAATCGACCTACATTAATTTCCCCTTGCTATTAAAGCTGAGCACACGCAGGCTAGGCAACTGGAAACCATTTATCATTGGCGGCGGATACGCTTCCCTGAACCTGGGAAGCAATGAAGACAGCCTGGACGATAACAGCAGCGGCACCTTCAGAATGAAGAAGAACGTCTATGGGTATGAATTAGGGTTTGGTATTGATTTCTACACGGAATACTTTAAATTCTCCCCTTCTATCCGGGGTGTTTTTGCACTTACCGACGAACTTGTACGGGATGAGGATCCCAAC
>JABDLH010000143.1 GCA_013003145.1 Flavobacteriaceae bacterium
CTCCCGGATACCCCGGTAACTACGGTGAGCACGTTTAATGGGAATGTCACATCTATGTTTTTAAGGTTGTGTTCCCTCGCACCCCTGATCTCTATCTTATTTTTAAAACTCCTTCTCTTCTCAGGAACCGCAATTTCTAAAGTTCCATTGAGGTAGCCGGCCGTGAGTGATTCTGATTCCAGCACCTCGTCCAGGGTGCCATGGGCGACCACTTCGCCCCCATGAGTTCCTGCATAGGGTCCTATATCGATCACCTCGTCTGCAGCTTTCATGATGTCTTCATCGTGTTCTACCACGATAACGGTATTGCCAAGATCCCTAAGGGATATGAGCACTTCTATCAGGTTTTCGGTATCCTTGGGATGTAAGCCTATACTGGGTTCATCCAGGATGTACATAGATCCGACCAGGCTGCTACCCAGGGAGGTAGCCAGGTTGATCCGCTGGCTTTCACCTCCGGAAAGACTATTAGACTTCCGGTTCAGGGTGAGGTAACTGAGTCCAACTTTACTGAGAAAACCCAGGCGCGTATTGATCTCCTTCAACAGGCGGTTCGCGATCTGTTGATCATGTTCTTCTAACTGCAGGTTTTTAAAGAAACCCGATAATTCATCTATGGGCAGACTTACCAGTTCAGATATGGCTTTCCCTGATACTTTTACGTAGCCTGCTTCTTTCCTTAATCTTTTGCCCTGGCAGACACTGCATTTGGTTTTTCCACGGTAACGGGACAGCATGACCCGGTTCTGTATTTTGTAACTCTTTTCCTCCAGCTTGCTGAAAAAAGCGTCGAGGCCGGTGAAATACGAGTTCCCATTCCAAACCAATGCTCTCTGTTCTTCGGTGAGTTCAAACCAGGGTTTGTGAATAGGGAAATCAAATTTATAGGCATTATTGACCAGTTGATCACGGTACCAGGACATACTTTCTCCCCTCCAGGGAAAAACCGCATTCTCGTAAACCGATAAGGCTGTATTAGGGATGACCAGGTCTTCATCTATACCGATCACATCCCCGTACCCCTCGCATTTGGGGCATGCCCCATAAGGATTGTTAAAGCTGAATAAATGAACATTGGGTTCCAGGAACTGCAAGCCGTCCAGTTCAAACTTATTGCTGAAACTGGCCTGTTCCTCACCATCCAGGCTTCTGACGATGCATTCGCCTTTTCCCTCAAAGAATGCAGTGTCTACGGCATTGGCCAGCCGGTTATAAAAATCTTCGTCTTCTTTGGTAATGATTCGGTCCACAACCAGGAAAAATTTGCGACCCAGGTCTTCCGGAACCTCTTCTATCCGGATCACCTCGTCATTGTAGAGTATCCTGGCATATCCTTGCTTGGATAAGAACTGAACCGACTTAAGTATTTCCCTGTCTTGGGGAATTTCTATAGGCGCCAGCAATAAGAGTTTGGTGCCTTCTTCAAAAGTGCGAACATGGTCTACCACATCACTGACCGTATGTTTTTTAACTTCCTTACCCGAAACCGGGGAATAGGTCTTCCCAATCCTCGCGTAGAGTAGTTTAAGGTAATCGTAGATCTCTGTAGTGGTTCCCACGGTAGAGCGGGGGTTTGTGGCATTAACTTTTTGCTCTATGGCGATGGCTGGAGCGATACCCTTTATATAGTCTACTTTGGGCTTATCCAGTTTACCCAGGAATTGCCGGGCGTAAGAGGATAAGCTTTCTACATACCTGCGCTGACCTTCTGCGTACAAGGTGTCAAAGGCCAGGCTTGATTTCCCGGATCCGGAAAGCCCGGTAATCACCACGAGCCTGTTCCTTGGGATCACCACATCTATATTCTTCAGATTGTGGAGTTTGGCCCCTTTAATTATAATATTGTGCTTTGGGTTAACTTCAGTAATATCGGGCATAGGAGTCGTTAAAGTGGCAAAGATACGATAGAAACAATTCAATAGCCAGAGCTGATCCGATAAGGCGAAAAAAGGACGCAATCAGGGTCGCTTATTTTGGTGGCGCAAAATTTTGTTTATATTTGAAGCAGCAAACCACAAGAATAACCGCCTATACGCGCAATTTTACTTTTTTTGATTTAATACTAAATAACCTACGTCCCGTAACCTCATACCGGGACCGGTATTTTAACCAAAATAAGTAAGCCGTATGGAAGTACAGATCGATGATTCGATATTAGTAAGGGACTACATTCAAGGAGACGAAAAAGCACTGGAGCTCCTATTAAAAAAACATAATCAACGTATTGTAAGTTTTATCTACTCCAAGGTCAGGGACCGTGACATTGCAGAAGATATTTTCCAGGACACCTTTATCAAGGTCATAAGAACCCTTAAAAAAGGATCTTATAGCGAAGAAGGTAAATTTTTACCCTGGGTAATGCGTATTGCACACAACCTGATCATAGACCATTTCCGCAGGAACAAGAAAATGCCCAAATACCAAGGCAATAAAGAGTTCGACATTTTTTCCATCCTCAGTGACGGGGAACTCAATGCAGAGCGCAGGCTGATCAAGGACCAGATAGAGTCAGATCTCACTATTTTAGTAGAGCAATTACCTGAAGATCAGAAAGAAGTACTTACTATGCGTATCTACAAAGACATGAGTTTTAAGGAAATCGCCGATATTACGGGGGTTAGCATCAATACCGCTTTGGGTAGAATGCGTTACGCCCTCATCAATATCCGTAAGATGGTAGAGAAGAATAATATAGTTTTAACGAATTAATTGGTAGTAGAACGATAAAAACCACGTTTCATATACGCTAGTGCGTTATCCTATTGTATAACAAAACTATCATATGAAACACTGCTACCCCCATCCCGTTCCAGCTTGTAGATTAGTTAAGGCCCGCCCGGAAACCATCAACTTCCTGCTGTCCTATTCCCGCTCACTACATGTGAGCAAACACAGGGAACTGGTTTTTACAAGCAACAAGAACTAATACTCCTTATACCTTATATATATAAAGCCCTCTCTTTGAGGGCTTTTTTATTTTCCCTCCCCGGGGGTATTAGCCTTGCCGCTCTTATATAATCGAGCTCATAGGGCGCTGCCAACTCCGAAATATTCCTTTTAGTATACCCACAAATGATAATATTGCCTGTTTACATCAAAAAATCGTTGTTTGACAACATACTTTTTTCGCCGGGGGGTCATTATGGTACTTTTAAACTGTGATTAAGACAAAGAGTCACGGCAGCATTAAAAAAGCGACCATCAACCTTTATTAATATCCCAGGTTTCTGACCTCGAAAAAACAACGACACATGGCACAAGCAATTGATGATTCAGTATTAGTAAGAGATTACATCAGCGGAGACGAACATGCGCTGGAAATACTGATCCGCAGACACAACCAGAGAATCACCAGTTTTATCTACTCTAAAGTCATGGATCGTGACATTGCAGAAGATATCTTCCAGGATACCTTTATCAAGGTGATCAATACCCTTAAGAAAGGTAATTACAGTGAAGAAGGTAAATTCCTTCCATGGGTCATGAGGATTGCCCACAACCTGATCATCGACTTTTTCAGAAAGAACAAGCGGATGCCAAAATTTGAGGGTAGTGATGACTTTAATATCTTCTCTGTGATCGGGGATGAGGATCTCAATGCAGAAGGCATGATTATTAAGGAGCAGGTAGACAGTGACCTGGAATTATTGATCGATGAACTGCCCGAGGATCAGAAAGAGGTTTTGGTGATGCGAATTTACAGGGACATGAGTTTTAAAGAGATCTCTGAGAACACAGGAGTGAGTATCAATACAGCACTGGGACGTATGCGATATGCTCTGATTAACCTAAGGAAGATCATTCAAAAACACAATATCGTACTTACCGATATGTAATAGCTAAAATCTCTGAGCAATATTTCCATAATGGTTGCGTTATTAAGTCGTAACTATACTATAAGCACATGGAAAAAATTTACTCCGAGGAAAAAAATCTTTGCAGGCTGTCAAAGGCCCGCCCAGAGACCATACGTTTTTTACTGGATTATTCCAGGTCGTTAAAGATCCTAGCTTATCAGGGTTTTAAATTCGAGGCCAATATCAACTAGAAAATTTCAGAGACCCGTTAAAAGCGGGTCTTTTTCTTTTTATTATACGCATCAATCACTTTTCGTCTCCCTATCGTTTTGGTGATCGGGTCTTTATCAAGGTCCCATCCCCGTGCCTGGCAGAATTCCCGACCATACCAAATGATCTGTAAATGTAATTCGTTCCACAAGGCTTCAGGAAATAGTCTTTTGGCATCCTTCTCGGTCTGTACTACGTTCTTTCCATTAGAAAATCCCCATCGATACATCAACCTGTGAATATGGGTGTCTACGGGGAAAGCAGGTGTCCCGAAGGCCTGGGAGACCACCACGCTGGCTGTTTTATGACCTACACCGGGCAGGGTCTTTAATAACTCCAATTCCCTGGGAACTTCCCCTTCAAAATCTTCAATCAGGATTTCTGATAGCCTGTGTATTGCCTTGGCCTTGGTGGGAGACAGCCCGACCGGCCTGATGATTTCCCGGATCTCGTCTACCTCCAGTTGTACCATCTTATAAGGGTTGTCTGCCCTCTGGAATAGGAGGGGAGTAACCTGGTTTACCCGTACATCAGTACTCTGGGCAGACAATAGTACAGCTATTAATAGGGTATAAGGATCCTTATGGTCCAGGGGAACCGGAATTTCCGGGTAGATTTCCTGTAGCGTCTCTATTACAAAGGCAACTTTTTCAGACTTGGTCATTTTCGTATTTTTAGGGCTGAACTGCAAAAACGCGAAGTTAAAAAAGAAACTATGAAAAGACTAGAAGTAGGAGACAAGGTACCGGATTTCACCTCCAAAGACCAGGATGGCAACCCGGTAAAACTTTCAGATTACAAGGGCCAAAAACTCATCGTATTTTTTTACCCGAGGGCTAATACTCCCGGCTGTACTGCAGAGGCATGTGACCTCAGGGATCACTACCAGGAGTTTAAAGACCAGGGCTACGCCCTTCTTGGTGTAAGTGAAGACACAGAAAAGAAGCAATCTAATTTTAAAGAAAAGTACGAGCTGCCTTTTCCTTTGCTCGCGGATACGGATCATACCGTTCTTGAAACCTTCGGAGTCTGGGGTGAAAAGAAATTTATGGGTAAGGTGTATGACGGAATTCACCGTACCACTTTTGTGATCGATGAAAAAGGAGTTGTAGAACGAGTGATTGATAAAGTGAAGACCAAGGCGCATGCCGCCCAGTTGCTGAACGAATAAAAAAAACCCCGCATTTGCGGGATTTTTCTATTTGGTGTTTCAGACTTTTTCCTTTTTGGGAGCAAGTTCTCTTGTAAACAGTTTCTTGGATTTGATGATCTCTGCAATACCTTCGGGCAACATTTCTTCCCATCCATCCTGGCCACTGATGATCTTTTTAAGGACATCCCTGGAGAAGATGTGCATGATCTCAGGATCATAGTCGATGATATCCATCACCTTCCCATTGTATTTAAAGAACTTGTATAACTCCTTCATCCTTGGGTGTACCTTGATGTTATTACTGGTCATGATCTGCCCGGTATCCGGGTTTTTCATGGGGTAGAGGTATACTTTGAGATCCTTAAAGAACAATTTTCCGAAAGCTTCCAGGATTCCACCGCTTAAGTGCCTGTAATACTTTTCGTCAAAGATATCGATCAGGTTATTGACACCCATGGTCAGACCTATCCTCGATTTGGTATAGTTGCTGAAATATTCTACCAGCTTGTAATACTCCTGGAATTTGGAGATCATTACGCTATGACCCAGCGAACAGAGTAATTCTGCCCGGTCCATAAAATCGCGTTCGTCTATTTCTCCCGATGCCTTCAGGTTAGACAAGGTGATTTCGAAAATAACGATTGAATTCTCTTCTTCCACCGTCTGCTCCCGGATAAAGATATCATAGGATTTCTGGAACATGTCCAAATTCACCTTGGTCACAGGACGGAAAGAACCACGCAGCGCGAGAATGTTCTTTTTATACAAGACTGCTGCCGGCAACAGGTTATTTCCATCGGGTCCGAACATAACGGCATCCGTCATATCGTTCCTGATCAGCTGCAGGCTCATGAGGCGGTTATCCACGTCTTTAAAACTAGGTCCGGAAAAGTTAACCATATCTATTTCCAAGGTATCCTTGTCTATATGGTCATATAAATATTTGAGCAGTTTGCGGGGCTTATGGTACTTATAGAATGCCCCGTATATCAGGTTGACGCCTACAATACCCAAGGTTTCTTGCTGTAACCTTGCTTCATTCTGCTTAAAGCGAATGTGTAGGATAATCTCGTCAAATTCTTTTTGCGTAGGATCCAGTTGAAAACGGATACCTACCCAACCATGACCTTTATATCGCTTGGAAAAGTCTATGGTGGCAACAGTATTCGCGTAGGTGAAGAAAAGCCTGTCCGGGTGCTCGTCCCGGCTGATACGCTCTTCCATCAGTTGCATTTCATGAGACAGCATGTGCTTTAAACGCTCCTGGGTGACGTACCTGCCGTCTTTCTCCACTCCATAGATGGCATCACTGAATGCTTTATCATAAGCACTCATGGCTTTGGCGATGGTCCCGGAGGCGCCACCGGACCTGAAAAAATGCCGGGCTGTTTCCTGACCCGCACCAATCTCGGCGAAGGTGCCATAGATATCGGGGTTCAGGTTGATTCTCAGCGTCTTCGCCTTTATAGAGGGAATGTTTTCGAACGCGTCATCTTTCTTAAGGACAGATGCCATTATATATACTGGTTTACGGTAAACAAAGTTAAAAAGAATCGCCTATCTAGATAAATAAATTAGCTGTAATTTTGGAATAAATAGACAAGGGGTTGAAAATAACATTTTTGGGCACAGGAACATCACAGGGGATCCCGGTTATAGGGAGTAACCACCCGGTATGTCTTAGTGATGATCCTAAAGATAAAAGATTAAGAGTATCTGTTCTCGTGCGCTGGGATCAGCAAACCTACGTAATCGACTGCGGTCCCGACTTCCGGCAGCAATTACTGCGAAACCCGGTAAACCGTTTAGACGGTATACTTTTTACACATGAGCACGCAGACCACACCGCCGGTATCGATGATATCCGGCCCTTTTTTTTCAGGCAGGGCGATATCCCTATTTATGCCCATAGCCGGGTAATTGCTTCACTACAGAAACGATTTGACTATATCTTTGTCGATGGTGACCGATACCCCGGTGCCCCGGCTGTCAAGGTAAACGAGGTAAAACCGGACGAACCCTTTTTGCTGGGAGATACCAGGGTGATTCCTATACAGGCTTACCATAACAGGTTGCAGGTATTCGGCTACCGGATAAAAGACTTTGTCTACCTGACCGATGTTAAAACAATCGAAGATAAAGAGATAGATAAAATAAAAGGATGTAAAGTATTGGCAGTAAATGCTTTAAGAGAAGAAGCGCATCATTCTCACTTCAACCTTGAGGAGGCGCTGGACTTTATTAAAAAGGTGGAGCCTGAACGGGCTTACCTAACGCATATCAGTCATCATATGGGTTTTCACGAAGAAGTGGAAAAAAAGCTGCCCCCAAACGTGCACCTCGCCTATGATAACCTTGCTCTAGAACTAAAAAATACCAAATATTAAAACATACTGAATATTTACCAGTCCTTATGAAACAGCGAATATTTTTGTACTTATTTATTTTTGCTTCCCTCATTGCCCTTTATATCTATGCCAGTGGCAGCAACCAATTGAGCAGTGTCCGTGAACGGGTAAATTTCCTGGAAGAGGAAACAGCATCTCTTGAGGACAGTTTAAAATCCACTAAACTGCAGGTATTGGATATGCAGTATTTCTCCCTGGAGAACAATGATGACGCCTTGTCGTATTACGACGAGCTGGACCTGGATAATCCCTCACGCTATATTGCGGATAAATTACTGGAAACCAATGAGCAGAAGGGCGATAACCCTTTAATTCCGTACGAAGGGATGGAAAGTGATTTTAAGATCAATAAGATCAAGGTGCTGAATCACAAATGGATCATCGCCGATTTTTCTGATGGTAAATTCTGGGGTGAAATCCTGATCCGGTACGAACTCAAGGACGATATGGGTGTCGATTTCACATTAATTGACCATTTGCTCTACAGCCAGAGCGGCTACTAAGCAGGGGCTATGTGGTTTTGGTATGTTCATCCAGCCATTTGCTGAACGATTTAAAGTTGGCCGGGGACACTCCGTGCCCTACTGGGAATTCTTCATAGGTGTGAGTTATCCCCATCGTATCCAGTAATTCTGAAGATTTTTGAGCCCATTCCGGAGGAATGACCATATCCATCTGCCCATGACTTACGTATAAGTTCAGCTGCGAATGATCTTTCTGTTCATAGCCTTCTGCCAGAACAGATTCATCGATATACCCACTCAAGGCCACTACATTTCGAATCTTTTCGGGGTAGGACAGGGCAACAGCGTAAGAGAGGACAGTTCCCTGGCTGAACCCTAACAGGTTCACATTCTTATCATCGAGATGATAGGTTTCACATGCCTCTTCCATAAACCTGACGATCAGCTCCCTTGAAGCTTTTGCCTGTTCATGGTCACTCCATTTGCCTTTGGTCGCTTCAAAGTTGATCGCGTACCAGGCATAACCAAAAGGCTGCAAGGTATGCGGGGCCCTGGCTGCAATGACGCAATACGATCCTGGCAGTTCCTCTGCGAAAGAGAACAGGTCCTCTTCGTTGCTGCCGTAACCGTGAAACAGGAACAGTACAGGGGCTTTGCCTTGCGTGATGTTTGAAGGTCTGATCAGGTGTTCTAAAGAGAGTTGTGCAGTTGTCATATCAAGGAATAAATTTGAACCATTTTTGAAAATATTTCCCGACTAAAGGGACTAATTGTTCCCGGTAGCCTAAGGCTCCTATAAAACCGTAAAACCAAAGAGTGATATAGGCGATATACAGTCCATACCAGGCATATTGATTAAACCATACGCTGAGAAACAGGGAGAAGCCCAGGAAACCCACGTGAAGGCCAAAGGCCTGCCGGGTATGAAAACGAGCAAATTTATGACGAGGCTCACTGTTCATACTCATCGCGATGAGCGAACCTACAATAGTGAAATACGCGACTATAGCTGTAGTTCTACCCGGCTTTCTATCTTCCATGCTACTTTTTCTTCAGTTCGGATTTGCCTTGGGCAATTACACCATAAACATACCCCTTCATCTTTTCCCCAAGGAACATACTGTTTTTTGATGCAGACAAAATATGCTCCTCATTAAAGGTATATTCCTTATCAGGATCAAATAATGTCAGTTTAGCTTCTTCACCTTCTTCAATCCTCACCTCATCAAGGCCATATCGACCCCTGCCTTTGGTCAGAAGTTCAATTGTAGTCTCCAGGCTAAATAACCTTTGGAGGGCCCCAAAGGCCGATTCTAAACCGATGGTACCGTAGCCGGCCTGCTCAAATTCGACTCGCTTCTCCTCGATATTCATCG
Source organism: Flavobacteriaceae bacterium (assembly GCA_013003145.1). Classification (GTDB taxonomy): domain Bacteria; phylum Bacteroidota; class Bacteroidia; order Flavobacteriales; family Flavobacteriaceae; genus Zeaxanthinibacter. Next base: position 9,469 of record JABDLH010000143.1, read on the forward strand.
GGGAATGGTCTGTTGTTACAAAATCTATAATACCCTTTTCTACGGCTCTGATCAACGTCTTGGCGTCGGCTGCTGTCCTTAGTGGGGGCCTGGTCTTGTATTCACTGTCAAATTCCTCCAGTTTATCGTCGGTGAGCAGGAGGTTATGGATCGGTACGCTACAGCTTACATCCAGGCCTTTCTTCTTAGCTTCTTGTATAAGTGATACAGCCTGGGGAGTAGAAAGGGTAGGGAGGTGTAATTTACCCCCGGTATACTCAAGGATGTAGAGGTCCCTCGCCACCTGCAGGGCTTCAGCCAGGGCAGGAATCCCTTTTAGACCTAGGCTGGTTGCCATTTTTCCTTCATTTACAATGCCTTTTCCGGCAATTTGATTATCCAGTGGGAAAGAATGTACTAAACCTCCAAAATTACGGGCGTACAGCAAGGCTATTTTTAGAAGGTTGCTATTACTGATCGCTCGTTTGTGATCATAGAATCCTACGGCGCCGGCATTTTTCATGTCAAACAATTCTGCCAGGTCAACTCCCTCGGCTTTTACCGTGAGTGTACCCATGGGATGTAAGGCCGTAGCACGTCCTTTCGCCTGGTTCCTGAGAAATACAATATCGGAGCTGCTGTCCGGGACCGGCATGGTGTCCGGATTCAGCACAATGTCAGTAAAACCACTTCTCCCGGCTGTCTTCAGCCCGTTGGTTATTGTTTCCCGTTCTTCGTACCCTGGTTCGCCAAAACTGACACTACTGTCAAACCAGCCCGCGGATACATGCAGGTTCTTATGCTCAACTAGTTTGACGGAATTTTCTGTTTCAATATTCGCAGCGATCTGCACAATTTTCCCATTCCTGATCAGGATGTCCCGCTTTTTAAGGTGTAGCTGGGCATTTGAGGGCGCGATGATCTTCGCGGATTTCAGAAGTAGATTCATGGAATGAATTTTTGGATGAGAATCTCAGCGAGTAAAAACAGCAGTGCTAAAATAACAAACCATTTCCAAAGCTCGGTTACCTGCCCGGCTTTTTCAAGAGAAACAAAATAGCTGCGAATACTATCGGGAATTTGATGATCACCAAGGATGTCAGGATCCAGGAAATCTTGTGAATTTTCAGATCGCTGGTAATTAAAACTCAGTGCGTCGATAAGGCTGTCACGGCTCAGGACCTGGTAGGTACCCGCATGCTCTGGATAATCGTTAAAAAATAGCCTGGTCTGTTTGGTAAAAGATTGCTGTAAGGGGATAAACTCTTCCTCTCCCCGGCTCAGCTTTACAATCTGGTCTTTAGACAGCGAAAGCGGGACATCCACCTCTGCCGGTTTCCCAATAGTGTAAAATAATTGAGGTGCAGCCAGGCTTTTTTTGCCCATTGCGTAAAAGACAGGAACGATGAGGGGAGAACGTTGAAAATTGGAGTTTTCCAAATCCAGGGGGGCGGTGAACAGGTAGGCCCTGTCTCCCCCAATCAGGAATGGCTGTTTTCCTTGAAGCCCTAAGACTTCCGGCTGGCTAGTGCTGACCTGGTAAAACATGTCCACTTTTGGGAACTGGAAATTACTGATCTCCCGTTCAAATAAATTACGTAGTAAGGGATGCTGAAACCGGATGGTGGTAATTTCACGCGCATCTGTGATTTTATCCTGGAACCGGGTATTGAGTACCTCTTGGAGAAAGGGGTTAAAATCCGCTATATCCAGGTCTGTTGAAGGTATGATCACCACACTGCCACCGTTATCGTGGAAAGAGGCAATGCTGTTGCCCAGTGATCTGCCCAATTCAGGCAATTGATTCAATACCACCAGGTCCTGGTCCGGGATATCGCTGAAATTTAATTGTCGGGTAGAACTGCTAGTCAGATCAAATTCATCGTCGGTAAAGATGCGCGAGAGGTAATCTGCAGTTTGATCCCCGATCACCAGCACCTTGATACGCCTGTTGTTATCAATAGTGAAAAAAATATCATTGTCAAAAAGCAGGTTGGGATCTTCAATGACAATTCTACCATTGATCGCTTTACCGGGAGTAAGACTAAAAGGGACACTGGCCCTGTTAGTGTTGTTAAAAGCTGCAGCTGTTTTAGCGATCAAAGTATCCCCATTAAATAAGGATACAGGGATGCTCTCTATAGGGTCAGCACTGCTCAGCAGAGCCGTCAGTTGTGGACTGCCGGGGATGGATGCATCCAGGTACACCGAATCTACGGAAATGTTCTTATTGGCAGAGCTCCTGACAGGAATCAGGTGCAGCTTGATCTCATCTGTTGGTAAAGGTCCGGCGGACATCCTATCCTGGAAATCAGAAATAATAAGTAGGTTCTTCTCAGCGCCTTCTTCGCGGAATAATGAGCGCGCCTTGAGCAGCACCTGGGACAAGCTCAACTGGTCTTGGGTATAATCCAGGCCAAGCAGCCTGTTGTTCAGGTCTTTTGGGCTTGCCTCCCGGTAAAATTCGGAATTAGTGAAAACCGTAACTTCCATCTCGTTAGGGATAGAAGCCAGTAATTCCTGCACCGCAGTTTCCAGTAGGCTACCGTTGTCCTCCGTAGCCTGCATACTGAACGAATTATCGAGGTACACTACGGTTTCTTTTGTTTTTGCAGCTTCAGGATTCGACAAAAAAGGCCCGCTGAAAGCCAGGACCAGGAAGGCCAGCAATAGCAAACGTGAGGCTAGTAGAAGATACCTCTTCAGGGATTTGCTTCGCCTTGATTCTGTGACGACCTCTCTTAGGAAGCGTACATTGGTGAATTTGGTTTTCCTGAATTTACGGAGTTGAAACAGGTGGACAATTATGGGAATCAACAGCAGTAATAAAGCCCAAAGAAGTTGCGGA
>JABDLH010000150.1 GCA_013003145.1 Flavobacteriaceae bacterium
CCCCAGGCCCGGCCAAGGCGGTACCTGGATCACTGCCGGTATGCAGGAGGCGTATACCGATTTACATCAGAGGGGTATTGCGGTGTCTTACGAAGTGTGGAAGGAAAAAGAGCTTGTAGGCGGACTTTATGGTTTGCAGCTCGGTAAGGTGTTCTGTGGTGAGAGTATGTTTAGTACAGCGAGTGATGCTTCTAAAGTAGCTTTGGTGCAACTGGCCAGGGATTGCCGGGCAAACGGTATTGATTTAATAGATTGCCAGGTGTATACCAGCCATCTAGAAAGCCTGGGCGCTGCTGAAATCCCCAGGGAGGAATACCTGCAGTGGCTTAAAAGGAAATAGAGAGGGAATTACCGGCAAAAACTTCGTGCTGGGCTCGTTGCGTTAAATCATCCAAACGGTATTGCAGGCCGGTCTCCAACATAAGACCTTTGGCCAGCTGCCATCCTATAACTACCTCCAGTCGCTGTTCGTAGCCGGGATTACGGGATCGCCCGGCACTGAAAAGAGTCTCGGTATTTACAACCAGGTACGGCTCCCCTACATTCAGTTTATCTCCTTGTAATGGTGTGTCCAGGGCCAGGCGGTAACGTATGCGGTGTTCGGTATGTGGATCCTTTATACGCTGTTCCAGCCGGAAACGGTGTCCCAGCCTGAAACGCCGGTAAGCCCGTGTAATGCTGTATTGCTCAGTAATTCTCAACTCGTCGCTTTCGTCCGGCTCAAAATTTTCTCTCCACCGGTATTGTATACCCACTGCAAAATTTTGGTTAGCGCGAATTTTAAAATCGGAAAAATGCCCTATCTCTAATTGTCGCGTTCTTAAGGTTAAAGCATTATCGTCATAGGTATAAAAGCGGGTAGCTAATGCAAAATTATGGGAGTACCCTTTACCCAGGTCGTAATTGACCTCTATTTCGGGTTCCCAGAATCCCTGTAGATTTTCCTGGGCCTTGGAGGTAAGCATGCCGCAAAGAAATAAGAACAACAGCAGGCCTTTAGTAAATGATGTGGGCATATGGAGCGGGGATTGAGGTTCTTTTGGAAATAAAATTTCCCGAAGCATCAAAAAGAATTTCATATTCGCTGTAAGTCTTTTCCTGTTTTCCGGAGACTATCACTTCATAATTCAGTTCCGGGATCAGAAGGTTCTGAAAAGCATTCCTGATGGTTTTCTGAGGTGTGCTGCCTGGAAGGAGTGGGTACTGCTGTTGTATCTTCTTTATTCTGAATTTCGTGAAATTGTCTTTGAAATACTGCTGCATGCTCTCCCAGGAATCCCCGGGTATATCCACTTCTTTTACCAGTAATTCGATGTCTTCTAACTGACCATCCTCACTGAATTCAACACTGTAAAACATCCTGCCTTTCTTAAACTTCAGTTCATAGCTGACCTTAGAACTATCCTGTTCCCGGTAATATCGCAGCCGTTTAACATCTGTTAATTGCGGCGCGATCAATTCCAGGGAATTTTCAGGAAACTGGGAGGGTTTGATGCGTTTTTCGGTTTCGCGCTTGTACTGTGAATTGCCACTGTAAGAGAATAACAGTAAGAGCAGGAGACATAAAATTCTATACTTGCTCATAACGGAAACAATCTACCTGGTGATCATTGACCATACCGGTGGCCTGCATATGGGCATAGACTACGGTTGGTCCTACAAATTTAAATCCCTTCTTTTTCAGGTCCTTACTGAGTGTTTCTGATAAGGCAGTAGTAGCCGGGGCATCCTTGTGATGGGCCAGGGTATTTTTTATGGGGCTATGGTCCACATAACTCCAGATATAATCACAGAAGCTGCCATGCTCTTGCTGAACTTTGATGAATGCCTGTGCATTGGATACGGTAGCGTTGATCTTTAGCCGGTTCCTGATGATCCCGGCATCCTGCATTAAAGACTCGATCTTTGAGGGGCCGTAAGCCGCAATTTTGTGATAGTCAAAATTGTCAAAAGCCTTCCGGAAATTCTCGCGTTTCTTCAGTATGGTGATCCAGCTAAGACCTGCCTGGAAGGTTTCCAGGATGAGGAATTCGAACATAGTAGAATCATCCCGTACCGGTACTCCCCATTCCCGGTCGTGATATTCTTCGTAAAGCGCATCTCCTTCGCACCAGCCGCAGCGTTTTAATTCCATGCCTAAATTTAGTTACTTAAGATGGAATAAAAAACGCTAAGACGCCGGTGCACGAGATTTAAAATAAAGCTTTTCCTAACGGTTCAGCTCGCCGGATTGCAAGGCCCTGTCCACATGGGCGGTTACTTCCCTGTAATGCCTGAAATACTGTTTCCGGTTTACCGGCTGCAGGGTAGCAACCTGGTGTCCCTCTTTATCGGTACTCACATCGGCTACTACTACGCGTATCCCGGCCAGGCTTTTGTAATCAGGAAGTATTCCCTGCTTGATCAGGAAATTCGGCCTTGGAAAATCCAGGTGGTTAAATTGGTTGCCTTCGGGCTGCTGAATGGTAAATTCGTCTCCTACATTCACTGAAGTATCCTGGGCTTGAAGTCCGAAAACACCGGTGAGGAGCATTGACAGAAGTATAATTCCTTTTTTCATCTTTAATATAATTTTGGTTCCATATAATTTACGGAAAATCAGGCTAATTCCCGGGCTATAAAAATAAGAAATATGACAGAAAAAAAATAGGGCTTATCTACCGCTACTTACTCTGGAAGATGTAAGTGATGGTGCCTATCTGGGAGGATTTGGAATCCGGGTTGAACCGGGCGCGTAAGGCGTAAGTAATGGCGTTGTCTACGAGACAGCCGTTACTGGTATTGGAGCTTTTAGAATTATAGTCGGCCGCAGTAACATATCCATTGCTATCAACATCGATATTGATCACCACTGTTCCTCCTTCTATGCAGGTATAGATGGGGGGTGGTAACCTGTAGCTGGTACGATCTACCAGGGAATAGGATACCGAGGTGCGTCTCTTTGCAAGATTATTGGTGTATTCTTTTTTCTGGGCATCTTTTTCCCCCAACTGTTGCAGGCGTTCCTCGCGTTTCCTGGCCAGCTCTTTCAGGCCATCAGAAAAATTAGAATCGGGTTCGTTATATTCACCTTCTTCGCCTTCCTCGGATAATTCTGTCCGTTCTTCAAGCAGCTCTTCTAGCGTTTTTAGTGGTTCCGGGTTACCCAGGCTGGGTTTAGCAGTCTCGTTAAAAGCCATATGGGATTCAATGGGGTCTGACTTCTCCATTTCCTCCATTTGCTGCTCCTCTTCTTCCAGCATTTTTTCAAGGTCTTCATCGGCCAGGCTCATTTCTATCACATATTCCTCTTCCTGCTCAGCGCCGAGATGGATATTGAACAAGGTCAATATCAGTATACCCAGCGTAAGTCCGGTAATGATAAAAGCAAGCTGTGGTCGATTCAGGTGCATAAACCTATAACCTTTTTTTTTACAAAATATTATATTTTGCTGACGCTCGGAGCTTTACAAGGAGGGGTAATAATCAGTTATTTGATGCTTCTGGGAGCAGTAATTCCCTGAATTCCTCGGGGGTCAACGCATTATTTACGTTAAAATCCCCTATTTTGGTTCTCCGCAGCCGGGATAAATGCCCGCCGGAGCCTAAATGTTGTCCAAAATCATGGGCAAGGGACCTGATATAGGTGCCTTTGCTGCAGACTACCCTAAAATCTACTTCCGGTAATTTAATTCTCGTGATCTCGAAAGTATTTATGGTGATCAGGCGTTTTTTGATCTCCACTTCTTTTCCCTCGCGGGCAAACTCGTACAGCCGTTTACCATCTTTTTTCAGTGCGGAAAAGACCGGGGGCTTTTGTGCAATTTCCCCGGTAAACTCAGCTGTGGCATTCTCGATGGCTTCATCAGTGATATGGTCTATGGGATATTCTTGGTCCACTTCGGTCTCCAGGTCGTAAGAAGGGGTAGTCCCACCCAGGGTGATCGTTCCGGTATATTCCTTGACTTGTCCTTGCAGTCCCTCTATTTTCTTCGTGGCCTTACCGGTGCAGATGATCAGCAGTCCTGTGGCCAGGGGATCCAGGGTGCCGGCATGACCTACTTTTATCTTTTTAAGCTGGAACTTACGCCTGATAGCCCATTTTACAGCATTCACGGCCTGGAAAGAAGACCATCCCAAGGGTTTATCAATAAGCAAAATCTGTCCGTCCAGGAAAGTATCTTTAGAGTCAGGGTTCATGTGGTTCTTTTTTTTAGGTGAGCAGGCCATACCCGAGGGCCAGGCTTCCTACGATAAGGCAATACACGGCAAAGTAGGTCAGCTTACTGTTGCGGACCAGCCTGATCATCCAGGTACATGCGATCATCCCGGAAATGAATGCAGCAAGGAATCCTGCCGCCATGACCATGGATTGTCCGCCCTGGTAAGTGAGTTCTCCACTGAAAAGATCTTTGGCTATCTTACCGAAGATCAGCGGGACTACCATAAGGAATGAAAATCGTGCAGCCCTGGTCTTGTCAATGCCCAGTAAAACGGAGGTAGATATGGTGGCTCCACTCCTGGAGACTCCTGGGAGCATGGCGATTGCCTGCGATATCCCGATAACCAGGGAATTGCGGAAACTAACCGGTTTACCGGTGTCCTTAGCCCTGTCGGCCAGGTAAAGGAGTAATGCGGTAACCCAGAGCATGAACCCTACCAGCACAATATTGCCCCCGAAAAGAGCTTCTAACTGGGTTTCAAAAACCAGACCGATAAATACGGCGGGAATCATGGAGATGATGATCTTCATGGAGAACTGCGTCTGCTCGTTCCAACGGAACTGAAACAGGCCGTGAAGGATCTCCCAGACATCTTTACGGAATACCACCAGGGTACTTAGGGCTGTGGCAAAATGTACAACCACCGTAAACAGCAAGCTGTCTTCCGGGACAGAGTTATCTCCCAGTAAGGCTTTCCCGATTTCGAGATGACCGCTTGAAGAAACGGGCAAAAATTCGGTAAGACCCTGGATGATCCCAAGGATGATAGCATCTATTAGTTCCAAGTACTGCTTATTTTTTGTGAGGATTAAGAAGAATAGCATAGATCTCTATGCCCAGGCCTATGAGAACAAGCGTCGGGGCCAGGCGAATCCTGACAAAGCTGTAAATTTCCGGGTTAAAAACATTGGGATCATCGCTTCCGCCTCCACTCATAAGTATATAGCCCAGTGCAATACATGCGATACCGGCAAACATAAAAATGTAGTTTTTCTTTTGGAAGATAAATTCCCTTTTGGGGTTATTTTCAGCCGTTTTCTTGTTTGTCTTACTCATGCTGCAAATTTAGTAATATAAATCATCTGTCCTCAGGTTTAAGAAACGCTGAGTGGCAAAATATGTGCTCAAAAAAGAGATCAGTATCCCAAGGATGAAGACCCCTATAAATAAGCTGCCAAGCAGAACCTCGTCTTTTAAAAGCCCTAATTCGGGGAAATTATGGTCCAGGTAATACAGGCAGACTCCCAGGGTGACCAGGGCTAATACAGCACCCAGCATTCCCAGGCGAAGGTTGGTCCATATAAAGGGCTTTCTAATAAACATCTTGGTAGCACCTACCATTTGCATGGTCTTGATGATGAATCGCTTGGAATAGATAGAGAGCCTGATAGAGCTGTTGATCAGCAATACGGCAATACCGGTAAAGAGGGCACTGGCCACCAGG
>JABDLH010000162.1 GCA_013003145.1 Flavobacteriaceae bacterium
GGCGCTGCCCGAATAAAAGCATTAGTAATGCTATACAGGATAGGACCGCGCCGTAAAAAGCTATGGTCTTTTCTCCTTCCACGACGATCTGGTAGATCCCCACAGCACAGAAAATTCCCGCGGCCATCTCCGTCAATAAAACCGTCATCAGTAGCACCGGAACCATTTTGGCCAGGGGGGTAGCTTCAAAATGACCTGTCAACCAACCCAGGTTCCCGGACCAGTCGATCACTTTGTCAATAGCACTTTGCAAAAAGGTGATGATGAGGAAAATCAGGATGAGTATCTCTGTTGTATACATTAAAAATGGATTCATATTATGAATGGTTTAGGCGGCTTTTTTATGTAAGAGCCGCGTGAGTTTTATAGATAGGTCTGTTAAAATAATCTTGGAATTGCCATTGCGTTCTATATGGTACATGGCATCTTCCAGTTCGCTGACCAGGGCTTCCACATTATTTTCGTGCACGAAAGGAGCAAATTTCTCCAGTTTAAAATCTTCAGAATGAATACGCAGGTAAGCCAGCGGGGCAGCGTTATAATTCAACAGCATGGCTTGCCGTATCACGGTTAAGCAGTAGCGCAGGAAATTTTTCTGCGTCTCACGCCCGGTCCTGGAGACCTCGTCACTCCAGAGGATCAGATCGTGAATGGCGGCCTTATTGCCTTTAGCTTTAAAGGCAGAACGGACCCATTGAATAAACCATTTCTCAAAGACCAGGTCCTCGGAATCATGGTTCATCAGGTCCAGGGCCTTATTGTAATTCCCGTTAGACTCGTGGGCCAGTCTCAGGGCCTCCTGCCTTTCCAGACCATTGGCCACCAGGGCGTCCGCGATGGCCTCTTCGGCCAGCGGGGGAAAATGGATCAGCTGGCAGCGCGAACGTATAGTCTGCAACAATTGTGATTCGTCTTCTGTTATAAACAGGAATATTGTTTTTGCCGGGGGCTCTTCAATCAGTTTCAGCAGTTTGTTAGAGGCGTCAATATTCATCGCTTCCGCCATCCAGATGATCATTACCTTATACCCTCCTTCGTAAGATTTCAGGGATAATTTCTTAACGATATCGTGGGCTTCATCCACCCCGATCCTGCCTTGCTTTTTTTCAATACCGATCAAGCGGTACCAATCAAACAGGTTCCCGTAGGGCTGCTCTTTCAGGAATTCCCTCCATTCCGGTAAGAAATGGCTGCTAACAGGGTGATCCTTATCCCTTTTGGCCACCGGGAATGCGAAGTGAAGATCCGGGTGTGTAAGGTTATTGCATTTGCTGTTACAAGCCGAAGAATCCGGTTCGTTTTCTCCCCCTGTATTACCACAAAGCAAGTACTGCGCATAGGCCAGGGCAATGGGCAAGGTGCCGCTACCCTCTGGACCAACGAGCAGTTGCGCATGGGGAATTCTCCCTGCGTCTGCACTAGTGGTGAGGTGACGTTTTATGTGCGTTAATCCTAGGACCTCCTTAAACTTCATAGGGGCCAAAGATAGGGTATTTGATATTTTCTGCACACCAAATAAATACTGGCGTCACTTCATGTAGCCCGCATAAATCTTTACATTTGTTTTTCTTAATTAAATATACAGCGATGACGACTATAGATGATTTTAACTTTGATGGAAAGAAAGCGCTCATAAGGGTAGATTTCAATGTACCCCTGAATGATAGTTTTGAGGTGACAGACACGAACAGGATAGAGGCTGCCCGCCCTACAATTCTCAAGATTCTTGAAGATGGAGGGAGTGCGATCTTAATGAGCCACCTCGGTAGGCCTAAGGGGAAGTCTAACCCGGATATGTCTCTAAAGCACGTGCTTGATAAGGCGTCCGAGATTCTTGGGGTCAGGGTTAAATTCGTCGAGGACTGTATTGGGGAAGAAGCCGAAAAGGCCGTTCAAGAACTGAAAAGCGGGGAGATCCTGCTTTTGGAGAACCTGAGGTTCCATTCAGAAGAGGAGTCCGGCGATGCTGCATTTGCAAAGGAACTGTCAAAACTGGGAGACATTTATGTAAATGATGCCTTTGGTACCGCGCACAGGGCCCATGCCTCAACAACCATCATCGCCCAGTATTTTGAAGGCTCCAAGTGTTTTGGCTACCTGATGGCCAAGGAGATCGCCGCCATTAAAAAAGTCATGGAGACCGGGGAGAAACCCGTAACTGCTGTGCTGGGCGGAGCAAAAGTTTCCTCGAAGATCACCATTATAGAGAACATCCTGGATAAGATTGATCACCTGATCATCGGTGGTGGTATGACCTACACTTTTGTGAAAGCACAAGGGGGAAAAGTAGGGGACTCCATATGTGAGGACGATAAGCAGGAGCTGGCCATGGAAATTCTTGAGAAAGCTAAGTCTAAAGGAGTAGAAGTACATCTTCCGGTCGATGTTATTGCTGCGAATGATTTCAGCAATGTTGCAAATACTCAAGTGGTATCCGTTAAGGAGATCCCGGACGGATGGCAGGGACTGGATGCGGGCCCAGAAACCCTGGAACGCTTTAAGGAAGTTATACTAAAATCAAAGACCATCCTCTGGAACGGTCCTGTAGGAGTGTTTGAAATGCCAAACTTTGCAAAAGGTACCATTGCTGTAGGAAATTATATAGACGAAGCCACAAAGGCCGGGGCCTTTTCCCTGGTTGGCGGCGGTGATTCCGTAGCGGCCGTGAAGCAATTTGGGTTTGAGGACAAGGTAAGCTATGTCTCTACCGGGGGCGGTGCTATGCTGGAGAGCCTGGAAGGGAAAACACTCCCTGGAATAGCCGCAATAACAGCGTAAGCATCACGTTATTAGCTGTAGTACACCTACGTATTTCCTGGAACGACAGAAATTTCTGAATTTCAGGAAAAAACCCGATTTTAGTAACCCGCTCTGAATCAAAGAAAAGCTACATGAACACAAAACTCAATATCCGTTGGAGTACTGCCTTGCTGGTACTCTCTTTGCCCGTCCTCGCTCAACAGGCCGACAGTGAGCAGAACGAGAAGCCAGATAAAGAAAGGCTGACCGATAGTATTGCCATTGCTGAAGCCGAAGTTGAACAGCTCGTATTGAAGAAAGTAGTACTTCCGGGTGAAGAGGGAGCCGTCGGGACAGCGGGAAGAGAAGGGTATCTCCTGGAGGACTATGCAGAAGCCGCAAAATACGACAGCCTCTGGTTGAAGGAGTTAAGTGAGAATGCCTCGTATTACAACGAAATTCAGGAAACGGTTATTAACCTGGATACCGTAGACCCGGCCTATAAAGCAGTTGATACGGAGACCCTCAAGAAGCGATTGGCCCTGTTGAACGAAAAGACACCTTTTAACGTGGAGTACAATCCTTCGCTGGAAAATGTGATCAATTCCTTCCTTTTGCGGAAGCGTGGCCTAATGGAACGAATGCTCACCAGCAGCCAGTTCTATTTCCCCATGTTTGAACAAGCCTTGGATAAATACAATATTCCCCTTGAACTCAAATACCTCGCCATTGTTGAATCTGCACTTAATCCCAGGGCAAAATCGAGGGTGGGTGCCACCGGGCTCTGGCAGTTTATGTACGGGACCGGAAAAATGTATAAGCTGGATGTGAGCAGTTATGTGGATGAACGCAGTGATCCCATACAGTCTACAGAAGCAGCTTGCCAATACCTGTCCAAACTTTATGACATATTCGGCGACTGGGACCTGGCCCTGGCAGCCTATAATTCGGGCCCCGGGAACGTTAACAAGGCTATCCGGCGATCGGGAGGGCAGAAGAATTACTGGAACATCAGGAGAAACCTGCCCAGGGAAACTGCGGGTTATGTCCCTGCATTTTTAGCGACCATGTACCTTTTTGAATACGCAGATGAGCACAAGCTGCAGATCAAAAAGGCGGATCGGCCTTACTTTGAAACCGATACGGTACACGTAAAACAGATGATCACTTTTGAGCAGATCTCGGAGCTGGTCGGGGTGAGCGAGGATGACCTGAAAACCCTGAACCCTTCTTATAAACTCAACATCATCCCTAAGATTGAAGGGAAGACCCATGTGCTTCGACTGCCCAAATGGGCCGTTGGCAAATTCGTCAATAACGAACCTGCGATTTACGCCCATGTGGAAAAGGAACTGGCCGAACGTGAGAAACCGATACCCCAACTGGTTCAAGCTGAGGAACGGATCAGGTATAAGGTGCGCAGCGGGGATTACCTCGGGAAGATCGCAGAGCGATACGGGGTCGGGGTCAGCCAGATCAAACGATGGAACGGTCTTCGGAGCAATAATATCAGGGTGGGCCAGAGACTTACTATATTTGCCAGGAACCCGGTAACCACTACTACACAGCGATCTTCCGGTAATTCTGCATCATCCGGTGGCGCTAAGACCCATGTAGTGCAACAAGGGGATTCACTCTGGACCATATCGCAGAAATATCCTGGCATAACAATTGATAACC
>JABDLH010000197.1 GCA_013003145.1 Flavobacteriaceae bacterium
CCCGTGACACCAGGGTTCCTATGGCTGCACCTATGATCCCTAGCTGCGGAAACCCGAGTTTTCCGAAGATTAGCAGGTAGTTCAGCGTAATATTGACCAGGTTGGCGATGATTGTGGCATACATGGGGTACCTGGTTTGTGACAAGCCTTCTGAAAACTGCTTGAATGCCTGGAATATTATCAGGGGGATCAGGGAAAAGGCAACTAAATCCAGGTATGGCAGCGCTAACTCCACTACTTCTTCCGGCTGGTCCATGAGGTACATGAGGGGTTTACATAATAGCATTAACCCAAATAAGGCAACAGCCAGTACGGTACATAGTACCAAGCCGTGCTTTAGTGCATTTTTTGCATCTGATGCCTGTCCCGCCCCATCGGCCTCAGCTACCAGGGGTGTAATGGCCGTTGAGAAGCCAATCCCTATAGACATTGCGATAAAAACAAAACTGTTACCTAGGGAAACCGCTGCAAGTTCCGCAGTTCCCAATTGCCCCACCATGATGTTATCGGCGAATGCGACGAAGGTATGACCGAGTAAACCGAGGATTACCGGTGTGGCAAGGCGTATATTGTATTTAAATTCTCTGGTGTAATCCCCGAACAAAGCATTCATTTTTTAGCGTGGCAAATATATGCGGTTAAACCGACTTTCCGGTGGGTTTAATCCGGTTCTCAGGCTTTCTTAGCCTCTTCCCAGAAGACGTCCATTTCTTCCAGACTCATTTCCTTGAGGCTCTTACCGGATTCTTTCGCTTTTGTTTCGAGGAACTGAAACCTCTTGATAAACTTTTTATTCGTGCGTTCCAGGGCATTTTCAGGATTAACATTCAGGAAGCGGGCATAGTTAACCATGGAAAAAAGTACATCTCCGAATTCTGCTTCTATCCTGTCTTCTGTCCCGGAATTAACTTCATGCTCCAGTTCAGAGAGTTCTTCCCGGACTTTTTCGAAGACTTGTTCAGGACGCTCCCAGTCAAAACCAACTCCGGCCACTTTATCCTGTATCCGGTTAGCCTTTACCAGGGCGGGCAGGCTGGCCGGCACTCCTTCAAGAACACTACTCTTCCCTTCTTTTAACTTAATGTTCTCCCAGTTCTTCTTAACCTCTTCCTCGGTTTGGGCAGAAACGTCACCGTAAATATGGGGGTGGCGGTGTACCAGTTTCTCCGAGATCCCATTCGCCACATCAGCAATATCAAAATCTCCTGTTTCCGATCCGATCTTGGCATAGAAGACAATATGCAGTAATAGGTCTCCTAATTCTTTTCTCACTTCATCCAGGTCATTATCCAGGATGGCATCCCCTAACTCGTAAGTCTCCTCTATGGTAAGGTGCCTTAAGCTTTGCAGGGTCTGTTTTTTATCCCAGGGACATTCTGCTCGTAATTCGTCCATGATGGTCAGGAGACGGTCTATTGCTTTTAATTGGGATTCCCTGGAATTCATATCGTTCAATTTGGGCAAAAGTACAAATACAGGGAAAATATCTCCCCTATTTTTTCACCGAGATCTTTTATATACTCGAAGGATTTGATCAGATATGCGATATCCCGAAAAGAAGGTTTTGGTATCTTTATTCGATAACCCAGACCACTCTAAACATGTTAATTACAAAGGCACTAGTATTGGGAGCTGCCACTTTTTTTTTCGCTGCTTCCCCTGTATCCTATGCATTTCCAGCGGACATGCAAGCTGAGCCGGCGGACAGCACCCGGCAATTGGTTAGCACGCTTCAGACCATTAATATAAACACAGGGGAGCGCTTCGTGGTATTGGATTCTGTTGTACACCTGGAAGCCCCCAATTGGACCCCGGACGGTAAAAGCCTGATCTATAACAGTAATGGGCTGTTATACAGGATTGACCTCCAGGATGGATCTCCGGAATTAATTAATACAGGGTTTGCCAAACGCATCAACAATGACCATGGTATCTCTCCGGATGGTAAAACATTGGTGATCAGTGACCAGTCAGAGAACGGAAAATCGCTCATCTATACTTTGCCCATCCAAGGTGGATCACCTAAAAAAATTACTGATAAAGGACCTTCTTATTGGCATGGATGGTCCCCGGACGGACAAACCCTCGCCTATTGTGCCGAACGAAATGGAAATTACGATATCTATACTATTCCTGTCAATGGTGGCGAAGAGCAACGACTGACAAGTGCTGAAGGCCTGGATGATGGCCCGGATTACTCCCCGGATGGTCGGCATATCTACTTCAATTCTGTCCGAACTGGCACCATGCAGATCTGGCGTATGCAAGCCGATGGCAGTGATCCTGAACAATTAACCACAGATAAGAAAAATGATTGGTTCCCCCACCCTTCTCCCGATGGGCGCTGGTTGGTTTTTGTCAGTTTTTCGGAAGATGTACCGGCCGGTCAGCATCCCCCGGAAAAAGATGTCGAATTAAGACTGATGGATCTACAGACCGGGGAGATCAAAATCCTGGCATCACTTTTTGGCGGACAGGGCACCATCAATGTACCTTCCTGGGCCCCGGACAGTAAAAGCCTGGCTTTTGTCAGTTATTCCTATACCAACCCTTAACCAATAGACCAATGAACACCTTCACGAAAATATCGATCACCGTACTAGGCGCTGTCTTTTTTTACGCATGTTCAGAAACTACGGAATACGATGTAATTATCAGGAATGCTCAATTGATAGATGGAAGTGGACAAGCCTCGTATGTGGGCGATGTTGCCATTAACGCCGATACCATTGCGGCCATCGGAAGACTGGATGACGCTAAGGGTAAAAAGATTATCGATGCTGATGGACTCGTCCTTGCTCCCGGGTTTATCAATATGCTCAGTTGGGCCAATGTCTCTTTACTGGAAGATGGCCGTTCTCAAGGCGATATCAGGCAGGGAGTTACGCTGGAGGTAATGGGAGAAGGACATTCTATGGGCCCGTTGAACGAGCGTACTAAAGAAGAGATGCGTAATTCCCAACAAGATATAAAGTATGATATTCCATGGAACAGCCTGGGGGAATACATGGAACACTTAGAGGAAAAAGGAGTCTCGACAAATATTGCCTCTTTTGTTGGTAATGGTACACTCCGGGAGTACGTGATGGGGTATGAGAACAGGAAACCCAGCAGTGCAGAAATGGAGGAAATGAAATCGCTCTTAAAGCAGGCGATGGAGGAAGGAGCTGTGGGTCTTTCCACCTCGCTCATTTATGTTCCCAGTGGCCATGCTGATACCGAGGAGATCATTGAACTAGCTAAAGTGGTCGCGGTCTACGACGGCATGTATATTTCCCATATCCGGAATGAAGAGGACCAACTATTAGAAGCTGTAGATGAAGTGATCCAAATCGCAGCCCAGGCAAACGTACCCGCTGAAATCTATCATTTTAAAGCCTCGGGAACAGAGAATTGGGATCTACTGGATCCGGCTATTGCCAAGATCGATAGTGCCAGGGCAGCCGGACTGGATATCACAACAGATATGTATATGTATAACGCCAGCTCTACCGGGCTCAATATCCTCTTACCGGATTGGGCCAAAGAAGGTGGTCATTCTTCAACCATGGATTTGATCGGGCAGGAGCAAAAGCGTGCCGCGATGATCGATGAAATTAAATTCCATGTGCCACCTGAAAATATAATGTTGGTAGGATTTAAAAACAAAGAGCTGCGAAACCTCATTGGTAAAACCCTATTGGAGGTCGCAGAAGATCGCAAGACCCCTCCCGAGGAGACTATTGTTGATCTCATTGCTGAAGATGACAGCAGGATACAGGTGGTGTATTTCTCCATGAATGAAGATAATATCGAGAAAAAACTGGCTCTGCCTTATATGTCTATCTGTTCCGACGCCGGTTCGTATACCAATGAAGGAATATTTTTGGAACAAAGTACCCATCCCAGGGCGTATGGCTCATTTGCCAGGCTATTGGGGCACTATGTCAGGGATCGGAAAGTTATTTCCCTGGAAGAAGCTGTCCACAGGCTTACCGGTCTTCCTGCTAATAACCTGAAGCTTCGTAAAAGAGGCCTGTTGAAAGAAGGCTACTATGCAGACCTGGTCTTATTTGACCCGGACGAGATAAAAGACAATGCAACCTTTGAGAAACCCCATCAGTATGCCACTGGTGTTCAATACGTCTTTGTCAATGGTACGGCGGTTCTGGATAAAGGAGAACATACGGGAGCAACGCCGGGAAAGGTGGTACGCGGACCCGGGTATAATATGGAAGATTAGGAATGAAATACAAAAAATGCTTTGCCGGGGCCCTACTCATAGTACTGTCGGCCTGCCAACCTTCAGGTCCCGGGCTGATCGCTAACGACGGAACTCTGACCTTGGTTTCTGAAGGCTATGAATTCACTGAAGGCCCGGCTTCGGACAGCCTGGGGAATGTCTATTTCACAGACCAGCCCAACAACAGGATTCTGAAATGGGATTCCGGTACAGGAGAAGTTTCAGTGTACATGGAACCTGCCGGAAGAGCGAACGGCTTATATGTCGATCGACAGGGGCACCTGGTCGCTGCTGCGGACGAAGTGTTTCAGCTGTGGAAAATTGACAGGAACAAACAATACGAAGTACTTGCCGGGGAATATAATGGTCAGAATTTCAATGGTCCTAATGACTTATGGATCGACCCACAGGGTGGTATTTATTTTACGGATCCCTACTATCAAAGACCGTACTGGAAACGTACAGAAAAGGAAATAGAGCAAGAAAGAGTGTATTATTTAAGTCCGGATAAGAAAGAAATCAGTATAGCTGCAGAAAACCTGGTACAGCCCAATGGTATTATCGGCACAGCGGATGCAACTACCTTATACGTTGCCGATATAGGCGATAATAAGACATACGCCTATGAAATACTGGGGAATGGTGTATTAGGGCAAGCAAAGTTATTTGCAGAAATGGGTTCTGATGGTATGACCATTGATAATCAAGGTAACCTGTACCTCACCGGGGATGGGGTAACCGTGCTTGACCCTACAGGCGAAAAGATTCTGCATATACCGGTTCCCGAGGAATGGACCGCTAATGTAACCTTCGGAGGGAAAGACCAACAAACTTTATTCATTACTGCCATGGATGCCTTGTATTCGCTACCTATGAAGGTGAAAGGCACACGGTTTTAAGTAAGATGGCATTTTTATATCTTTAGAGGGGCCGTACCGATAAATCCAGGAGAAATATGTGTTATGACATAAAAAGCAGTAAGGAAGCACAATTGAAAAGGGCTAAACGCAGTGGGGACCTCGATGCCGTAAAAGAAATTGAACAGACCATCCTCCCCTTAACAGACCTGCCGCTTTTCCACGCTTCGGGATTTCAACATCCTAAACTACTGGTCTACACGGAAGAATCTCCCTACCTGCCTATAGTAGC
>JABDLH010000052.1 GCA_013003145.1 Flavobacteriaceae bacterium
CGTTTTACCTCCACACTTCTTACGGAAATATTGAGCAAAGGCGCTATTTCCTTTGAGCTTAAATTCAACCTGAGATATGCACACAGGCGCAGGTCATTCGAGGTTAATTCAGGGTGAATTTCCTTGATCCGTTTTAAAAAGTCCTTATCTGCATTATTAAATGCCTCCTCGAATATTTTCCAATCGTCTTCATTATTAATATTGCGGTTGATGGTTCGAATCACAGATCTGATCCTGGGCTCGTCTCCGACCGCGGATAATTCCGACTTCAGCTTGTTGAGCAACTCGTTCTTTTTGATAAGGCTCATTGTAGAGGCTGCCAGTTCGCGGTTCTTACTTTCTATTTCCTGCTTAAGTTGCTCGTTTTTTAATTGGACGATCTTTCTTTTGGCTTTGATCTTCTTGCTCTTTTCTCTTTTTGCATTCTCTTGCAAGATCCGTGCTTGTTGTTTCTTGTAATATCCCCGGTAAATCTTATGTACGGCAAACCCGAGAAGCAGCAGCAGCAAGGCATAAATGGCAACTGCTAAATTAGAGAGATAATAGGGCCGTTTTACCGCAAAATCCAGGTTCGCTGTTTCACGAGTTACGTCGGCCCCTACCCTGGCCTTGACCTCAAAACTGTACTTCCCGTAGGGGAGGTTATTAAAAGTCACCTCGGAATCACGAGACCAGTTGCTCCATTCATCATAGAGTCCTGAAAGACGGTATTGGTATTGGACTTCGGTGTATTTATCATATTCGGGCACCGTAAACTCCATGTGGAGACTGTTATCCGTGTACGGGAATTCTAAGCCGGACTCAAGGGGCAGCCTCTTGTATGAATTATCATAATATTCATTCCCCAGGCTTGTCAGGTACACTTCATAGTCTGCCGGTCTGATCTTATCCAGTTCTAATGTAACATAACCATTAGAAGAACCGATCAGGTAGCGGTCTGACCCGATAGGGGAAATACATTCAAAACCAAGGACTCCCAGTCCCCTCCTGAAATCAGCAGGAACGGGGATACGGGTCAACTGCGGCCGATTATCAAAATTTCCGGGGCTTATGTAACTGATGGTATTCTGGGAAAAACTCCATAGCCTGTTATTCTCCTGTTCTGTGATCAGAATCCCGATCGGGGGTTCATCATCGCTATACATCAACTGAGTCAGCAGAGTGTCTGCCTGCAGCATTCCGGACTCGGTATCGTATCGAAACACCCCATTATTGGAAGCGTACAGTACCTGGTCATTGAATCGCACAAGACTCGCCCCTATTCCCTTTGGTGGCTGCTGGTCTATTTGATCCACTACAGACAACTCATTATTGATATCTAAAGTATAAAGCCCCTTATATTCATGGTTGACGAGGATGGTTGAGGGATCGAGAAATTCGAAAAAGCGACTGGAAATTTCAAACCCCTTCAGCTTATTGCGTAAAACCCAATTGCTGCCACGTTTTTCAAGCACACTCAAGCCATTATAATTGCCCTGTAATAATCTGCTTGGATGTCCGGGAATCTTCTTAATATCCCAGGTTCCCGGCAAATCAGAGATCAGCCGGGCCCTGTCATCTTCTATAAGAAAGCTACCTGAATTATGGCCGCAGAATAATTGGTCTTCAAAGACACGAAGGCACCATACCTGCCCTGGGGTTCCATCGACCAATTCAAATGGCAGGTCTCCCTGAACCGGTCTTCTGAACAATCCCTGGTTGGTTCCCAGGTACAACTGTCCTTTAAATACCTGGGCAGCATAGACTACTCCCAGACGCCCAATTTTATCACTGAATTCTTTAAAAGGTGAGTCCAGGTTCAGAATACTGATCCCGTTATCCATACCCAGCCAAAGGTTATGGTCCCGGTCTTCATATATAGACAATACCGTATTATTGGCAAGACCTTTTTCTTTGTCTATATTCTGTATCATACTACCATCTGAAGCAATATGATAGATCCCGGATGAGATGGTTCCGAGTACTACACTTCCATCCTCGAGCTGCGTCGTACTATAGATTTCCATATCCTTTAACTCGCCCAAATTTCCATGCGTCCAGCTATCCAAACCATCCTGTCCTAAAGCATAGAAATCGCCCCGGGTGGTAACCAGGATTAGCTTTTCTTCCAGGGTAACCAAACCAGCTACCTCAGTTTCCAGGATTTCCGGAGCATTACTAATCAGTTCTGCTTTTCCTTTCTCAAGCCTGAATAGCCCTTCCCCGGATCGGTTGAAGTAGACACTCTCATCAATTAGAAATAATTGAGCCCGTTTAGACTTGGAATCTACAATTGTAACCGTATCATCACGGGTGTCCAGGATGTAAATTCGCTCCAAGGACTGAAACAGCAGGTAATTCTCAATAGCAGCGATATTCCAGAATTGTTCATCCTCCACCAAGGGTTCGGACAGGCTCTTGGACAAGGATTGATATTGCAGGGTGCCGGTTTCATCAGCTTCCCAATAACCGAATTCCATATAAAATCCTGTATATATCCTTTTCCCTACAGTTTGTACTGACCGCATTATTGAGCCATTCGGGGTAGGATATAACTGCCAGGCGGAGCCATTAAACTCCAGCAGTCCACTATTGTTGGCGATGTATATAAATCCGTTTTCAGCCTGGGTGATGCCCCAATTCTGATTTTCGGCCCCATATATTCCTGGAGTGAAATTTTGTATAGGAGGTAGTAATTGTGCCGGGAGGGCGCTGCAGGACAGAAATAGGAGTAAAAGGACAGTGATCCTGGCTATAAGCATACAATGAAAGTATTACCCGATAAAGGTAATAAAACTTACAGCATGGGGAATTATAGGGGAAGTAACAGGCTTTTTATACGATCTCGGCATTAAGACCTGCCTGCAGTAATTTACTGCAGCGGGGTTTCAAGTCAGTATATTCCCCGGTCTTGACGGTACATTTCCCGTTATAATGAACAATTAGTGAGCATTGCTCAGCTTGTTCAGGCGTATGTTCGCAAATACTGATCAGGGTATCAATCACGTAATCAAAAGTATTTACGTCGTCATTGAAGAGGATGATCTCGTTTTGTTTCAGGGTTTCTTCCTCGAGTAATAATTCTTCTAATAATTTTTCTTTTGTACTCATAGCACAGACTTTATTCACTTCCTAAATTACATATTTAGCTGAAACCCAGTTGTTTTTTAAAATATTTTTTTGATGATTTAAACCAACGGCAGTGCAGCGCGAGCTGATATCGTCCAGATCTTCTTTGTAAAATCCACTTAATAACAATATGCCTTTTTCCTTAAGACAGGAAGCATATACCGGGATATCCTGCAGTAGGATATTCTTGTTGATATTGGCAAAGATCAGGTCGTATTTTTTCTCGCCGAGAAGATCAGCATCACCGTGATGAACCCGGATATGCTCCTGCCCGTTGCGTTCTGCATTCTCCATTGCATTCTCATAACTCCATGAATCAATATCTATGGCATCAACCTCTGAAGCTCCTTTCATAGCCGCTATTATAGCCAAGACCCC
>JABDLH010000267.1 GCA_013003145.1 Flavobacteriaceae bacterium
CTGTAGGGCATATTGAATGCTCTTGGCACAATTCTTAACCCCATCTTCATTCCCGGTAACAATGACGCCACCTACTTTTCCATAGTAAATATATTGCCCTTTTTCATTTTTCTGAGCAGACATGGCATATAATCTCTCGATCACTTTTGAGCAAACAGACGATCGTTCACCCAGCCAGATCGGAGTTCCAATGACCAGGATATCAGCATCGAGAATGGTTTTAAATAATGAGGGCCATTCATCCAGGT
Organism: Flavobacteriaceae bacterium; assembly: GCA_013003145.1. Lineage (GTDB taxonomy): Bacteria > Bacteroidota > Bacteroidia > Flavobacteriales > Flavobacteriaceae > Zeaxanthinibacter. Next base: position 249 of record JABDLH010000267.1, read on the forward strand.
CAAGGCCCTGTTCAGTCATGTTGGGTTGAACACCATGCGGAATTTCATGATCTACTGCTCGTATAACCTCCACCTCAACGCCTTCAGTTTGCATAATTTCTATGGATACATCCATCAAACCCCTGGTATGACTCTGCCTGGGCGATTTTTTTAATGAGCAATTCAGGAAAACCGCTTTGAGCCCCTGAAAATTGTTAACCGGTTCTTTCATCTTACTTTTTTTAGGATATATAAAATAGCAAAATGTGAGGCATTTATGAAGTCCTATGAATTTTATTCCCAGCCCGATTAAATGCTGATCACTTTAACACATGGTGGTCAATGATGTCCTGGAATGATGTCTGCAGGTTAGCTGGTAACAGGTGGTCCTTGGGAAGTGCGGCCAGGTATCTTTCCTCGTTAGAAGTATATACCCGTTTATAGATAGGGTTAAAACTACCGATGCGTTCTACGATCTCCCGGATAAAATCGTCATGATGAACCAGGTCCTTACTTCCCAGGTGGTAAATGCCTCCTAAATCCTGGTTGATCAGGTAATGCACTTGCTGGGTAAGCCGGTCATCGTTGGTGACATTGATCACCAGGTTAGGAAATACTTCTATGGGCTCATTACTCCAGATAAAGGACTTCATCTCCTTGACCCTTGGAGAAGTATTCCCAAAGACCATGGGGACCCTGAGAATCCCATATTTAGAAACGGGCAGGCGCATCAGCATGTTCTCTATCTTTATCTTAAATCGGCCGTAAATACTATCAGAAAAGGTTTTGTCGTATTCGTAAGACGGGAACTTCCTGTAGGCGTCAAATACATTGGCAGACGAGATAAAATAAAGTCGGCAATCGTTTTCTGATACGTATTCCGCCATATGCTGGTGAGCCAGGACCTGGGCGGGAAAATTGCCCCGAAGCGCCGAGATGATCACATGTGGCCTGATTTTCTGGAGCAGTTGTACCACATCATCCTCCTGCAGGTCATAACGGAAGAATTGCTTATTGGCTTCAAAGGATCGCCGGGCATTACAATAGGTGCCATAAGTGTCAAAATAGGGGCATAGTTCTTTGTACAGGGCATTCCCTATAAAACCACTGGCGCCTAATATGAGTATTCTTTTTTTATCCAAGTCTCAGAATATACTTAATCCGGTATTGGTGGTCAGTTTTTTAAGAGCGATCATCCCCAGTTTCGAATTTCCTTTTTCATTCAATCCCGGAGACCAGGTGGCTACGCAGAATTCGTTAGGCAAAAGGGCCACGATTCCCCCGCCCACGCCACTTTTACCCGGAAGTCCAATTTCAAAGGCGAATTCTCCGGCTTCGTCATAAAAGCCGCAGGTAAGCATAATGGCATTCATTCGCTTTACCTGGGGGATGGTCAGGTATTGATTTCCTCTCAGGCATTTCCCCAGGTTCATCAGGGGATAGAAGGCGTGAGACAATTGCCGGCAAGACATTTCTATAGCACAAAGATCAAAATACAGATCACATACCTCACCCACTGTATTATGCAGGTTATCAAAGGATTTAATAAGGTTGGCAGCCGCGTAGTTCCTGAACCCGGTAGCCTTTTCAGATCGAGCTACATCCAGGTTGTAATTGATCGTAGGATCGTTAGCGATCTCCCGGATATATTGAAGGATCTCTTCCCTGGGATCATCCAATTCTGAGATAAGGACATCGCAGATGACGATGGCCCCGGCGTTGATCAGTGGGTTTCGCGGGATACCATTCTCATTTTCTAAAAGGGACAGATCGTTAAAGGGATCCCCGGAGGGCTCCACATCAACCCGCTCCCAGAGCTTTTCTCCCTTAATGGCAAAGGCCATGGCCAGGCTGAGAACTTTAGAAATACTCTGTATGGAAAATCGCTCTTCCCCGTTACCCGTAATATAAGTCTTCCCGTATTGATCCACCAGTGACATACCGAACTTATCAATGGGTACTTTGGCCAGTTCCGGGATATAAGTGGCGACAGCCCCCTTATCTTCTATTTCCGTGACCTTGGTATTGATATGTTCAATTACTTTCTGGAAATCAATCATCAGGGCTTGTAGAATGGTAGTTTTACAATGGTGACAGGAAGGTTGTTCTTCCTGATTTTAATCTGTAATTCACTTCCTGGTTTGGAGTGTTCTACGGGAACATAACCCAGTCCTATTCCTTTACCAAGTGAGGGCGACATAGTCCCGGAAGTAACCTTCCCGATCACTGTTCCCTCCTGGTCCAGTAATTCATATCCCTGTCTTGGAATACCCCGCTCCTGTAACTCGAATGCCACCAGCTTCCTATTGATCCCGTTCTCTTTCTGTTCCTTAAGCGCTTCACTGTTTACAAAGTCCTTGGTGAATTTTGTGATCCATCCCAATCCTGCCTCCAGGGGAGAGGTAGTATCATCAATATCATTCCCATATAGACAGTATCCCATTTCCAGTCTCAGGGTATCTCTTGCGGCCAGGCCGATAGGTTTTATTCCGTAGTCTGCCCCGGCCTCGAGTACCTTTTCCCAAACCTGTTCTGCCTCTTCATTCTTGCAGTATATTTCAAAACCACCAGAACCGGTATAGCCGGTAGCTGAGATGATCACGTGGTCTACACCGGCAAAATCAGCAACTTCAAAATTATAGAAAGGAATAGCAGAGAGGTCTACAGAACTCAGGCTTTGCATAGCGTCCACTGCCTTGGGCCCCTGTATGGCCAGGAGGGAGTAATTATCGGATATATCTCGCATATCGGCGCCGATCTCCTTATTGTATTTGCTGATATGATCCCAGTCTTTCTGTATATTGGAGGCATTGACTACCAGGAGGTAGGTGTCCTCTTTTATCCGGTAAATGATCAGGTCGTCCACGATTCCGCCTGTTTCATTAGGCATACAGCTGTACTGTGCTTTACCGATGGTAAGTTTAGAGGCGTCATTACTGCTGATCTTTTGTATCAGCTCTAATGCTTTTGGCCCCTCGATCAGGAACTCTCCCATGTGTGAAACATCAAAAACCCCAACAGCATTTCGAACAGTTTCGTGTTCTGCGTTTACCCCTTCATAAGAAACAGGCATGGAATAACCTGCAAATGGGACCATTTTTGCGCCAAGGGCTTCGTGTTTTGCATGTAAAGCGGTACTCTTCATTTTTATCCGTTTTTTTACAGCGCAAATGTATTGAAAATATAGCGGAAGCCGATGAAGGTGATGAGGGCTTTTTTAAAGGGAACCCCTGTTCTAATTAGCAGATAAAAGGTAGGATCGTAATTCTTCGTAGGTTTTCAGCGGTATAGATGTTTTGTCTTTATCCAATACGGCCAAAATCTGCTCCGGCACCTCTAATGTAGTGTTCAGGGTTTTCTCTACCACCTTGCGGAATTTGATGGGATGGGCTGTTTCCAGGAAGATACCATAGCATTCCGGCTGGGATGCCTGGAACTTCTTTAGTCCGAGATAGCCTACGGCTCCATGAGGATCGGCAATATACCCGGTGCGCTTATAGAGGTCTGCCATGGCTTTTTTGGTCATCGAATCCGAGAAAGAATAAGAGGAAAACATACCGGCAAGGTTCTGGAGCTGATCCTTGTAAAGATGAAGGATTCGTACAAAATTACTGGGGTCTCCAACGTCCATAGCATTAGATATGGTGGGGGAGGAGGCTTGGGGAAGGTATTCCCCTGATTCCATGTATTTCGGAACCGTGTCATTGATATTGGTCGCTGCTACGAAGTGGGAGACCGGAAGACCAAGCCGCTGGGCTACCATTCCTGCACATATATTCCCAAAGTTCCCGCTCGGTACTGCAAAGACAAGCTGCTTACTTTTGTCCGGCATCATTTTATAGGCCAGGAAATAATAGATCATCTGTGGTAGCCACCGTGCCACATTGATAGAGTTGGCAGAAGTTAGCTGTACCCGGCCTTCGAGCTCATCATCGAGAAAAGCCGATTTCACCATGTTTTGACAATCGTCAAAAGTACCATTCACTTCTAAGGCGGTAATATTTTTGCCCAATGTTGTCAATTGCCTTTCCTGTATGTCACTGACTTTACCACTGGGATACAGTATGACTACTTTTACCCCTTCAACTCCCAGGAAACCGTTAGCCACGGCGCCTCCTGTATCCCCGGAAGTAGCGACGAGGACGGTTACCTCCTTACGACTGTCTTTAGAAAAGTAACCAAGGCAATGTGCCATGAACCGTGCCCCCACGTCTTTAAAAGCCATAGTAGGTCCATGGTACAATTCCAGCGAGGCTACACCATTTTCTATAGGGACTAACGGAAAATCAAAGTCGAGCGTTTTCTCCAGGATTTCCCTGAGCTTCTCTTCCGGTATTTCCGGGTGTACAAACTGCCGCATTGCCCTGAAGGCAATTTCAACGTCGGTCAGGGTATTAATATCCTTGAAAAAACTGGATGGTAATGGGCGGATATGCTCAGGAAAATACAACCCCCGATCGGGAGCAATCCCACGGATCACCGCTTCTTTGAAATTTACATCGATACTATTTCTCTCAAGGCTGTAATAATTCATACTTTCTGATCTTCTTAAGATTGGGTTTGGGCTACCCGAACCCCGGTCTTCCCTATTTCAGATACATGAAGGTCGTAAACAATACCCAGTTTATCGTAAACGGCCTTCATGGCATCAGCTACTTCCCTGGCCTTCTCTACACTCCGGCTCAGTGCATACACCGACGGTCCCGAACCGGAAATTCCACAACCCAGGGCTCCGGCATCCAGGGAATTCTTTTTTAAGGCATCAAACCCGGGTATCAGAATTGATCTGATGGGTTCAACTATATGGTCTTCCAGGGACCTGCCAATGAGTTCGTAATCCTGGGTGTAGAGCCCGGCGATCAATCCGCCAAGGTTTCCCCATTGTTTTATACCGTCTTCAAGTGATATTGTGGTTTTCAGTATTTTTCGCGAATCGGATGTTTTGATTTCGATCTGGGGATGGATAACAGTCGCCACCAATTCAGCAGGTGAGGTAATATGGATGATATCCAGGGGGTTGTAGCTTCTTATCAGGGTGAATCCGCCATAGAGGGCCGGGGCTACATTATCGGCATGTGCGACCCCGCTGGCCAATCGTTCACCTTCCATAGCAAATTGTACCAATTCCTTTTTTGTGAAAGGCTGGCCCAGGAGTTCATTCATCGCCCATACGGCCCCTGCAGAACTTGCTGCGCTGCTGCCAATACCACTACCCGCTTTAATTTTCTTCTCAATACATATACTGAAGCCACCTTGGTAATCCGCCTTCTGAAGCAAGGCCATGCCGGCTACCCCGGCTACATTCCTGTGGGCCTCCAGGGGTAAGTCCTGCCCGGTTACTTCCAGGATATTAATTCCTTTCTCTTCCTGCTTTGCAATGGTCATCAGGTCACCAACGCTGTCAAGAGCAAGACCCAATACGTCAAAACCACAAGAGATATTGGCAATTGTTGCCGGGCAGAATACTTTGATCGAGTCCATGAATTAAAAATTACCAATTCTGATGATATCTGCAAAAATTCCGGAAGCGGTTACTGCTGCACCTGCCCCGGCCCCTTTTATAATCAGGGGTTGCTGGGGGTACCTTTCTGTGAAGAACAAGACGATATTGTCGCTCCCTTCAAGATTGTAAAAGTCGTGCCCCGGGGGAATCTTGTGCAAACCTACACTGGCCTTACCATCGGCGAATTCAGCCACGTATTTCAATTTACAATTTTCGTCAGCTGCATCCCTGAATAACTCCTGGAACGAGGCTTCATTGGATTTCAAGGTATCAAAAAATGCTACATTGTCCGTCGTTTTTAAACTTTCTTCGGGTAAGAACGATTTATTTTCAATGCTATTGATATCCAGCTGGTAGCCACTTTCCCTGGCCAGGATCAGTATTTTTCGCATTACATCAATACCGCTGAGATCAATTTTCGGATCCGGTTCTGTATAGCCTTCTTCCTGGGCTTGCTTCACCACCTCGTAAAAGGTAGTATCGGCATTGAAATTATTCCATACAAAATTGAGGCTTCCTGATAGTACAGCCTGTATCTTGTGCACCCTGTCCCCGGAGGCAATCAGGTGTTTCAATGTATCAATTATCGGCAACCCTGCCCCGACATTGGTTTCAAAAAGGAAGGGGGCGTTGTATTCCCTGGCCAGTTCTTTAAGTTTCAGATAGTTTTCATAATCTGAAGAACAAGCGATCTTATTACAAGTGACCACGGAGATGCTTTGTCTCAGGAAGGAGTCGTACATGGAGGCGACATCTTCGCTTGCTGTATTATCGACAAATATGCTGTTGCGGTAGTTCAACTTCCGGATTTGGTCCAGGAATTGTTCTGCATTGGCTGCTTGCCCCCCGGAGAGTACTTGCTCCCAGTCTGAAAGGGAAATCCCATTTTCATCAAAGGCCATGGTCCTGCTATTGGAAATACCTATGACCCGGATATTGAGTTTCAGCTTATCTTTCAGGTATTTCTTTTGTTG
>JABDLH010000053.1 GCA_013003145.1 Flavobacteriaceae bacterium
CAATTTGCGTATACCAGACAGTTCTTTGCGTTCCTTTTCTGCCTGCATGATCTTCCGCTGAATTTTTTCTGCCGTCTCGGGATGCTGGTGCAGGTAATTGTCCAATTGGGTGCCCAGAAAGTCGTTAATATACGTCCGTACAGTGGGCAACCCGCCTCCCATATCCGTGGATCCCAATTTTGTTTTGGTCTGGCTTTCAAAAACCGGCTCCATCACTTTTATGGAAATGGCAGAAATAATGGATTTTCTAATATCGGAGGCATCGTAATTCTTGCCGTAAAAATCTCGTATGGTTTTCACTACAGCTTCACGGAAAGCCGACTGGTGTGTGCCGCCCTGCGTGGTATTCTGGCCGTTAACAAAGGAATGGTATTCTTCACTGTATTGGGTTTTGCTATGGGTAATGGCCACTTCAATATCATTACCTCTGAGGTGAATGATTGGGTAAAGCATATCCGAAGCACTGTTGTTGTCTTCCAGAAGGTCTTTAAGTCCGTTTTCGGAATAGAACTTTTCCCCGTTAAACACAATGGTGAGCCCGGGATTCAGATACACATAGTGCCTAATCATCCGTTCTACATACTCATTCCTGTATTTGTATTTTTTAAAAATAGACTCGTCCGGGGTAAAGGTAATTTTGGTGCCCCTGCGTCTTGAGGTTTCTTCCAGCAACTCCTCGTTAATAAGATCGCCCGTATTAAATTCCGCGGATTTGGACTTTCCGTCCCTGGTAGATTCTACCCTGAAAAAAGTTGAAAGGGCATTTACGGCCTTAGACCCCACTCCATTGAGTCCCACCGATTTTTTAAACGCACGGGTGTCGTATTTGCCACCGGTATTCATTTTGGAAACCACATCTACCAGCTTTCCTAAGGGAATGCCGCGCCCGTAATCCCGTACCATCACTTTATCGCCCTGGATAGATATATCAATGGTTTTCCCGGCCCCCATGACAAATTCATCAATGCAGTTGTCTATTACTTCTTTTAGGAGAATGTAAATTCCATCATCTGCGGAAGAACCATCGCCCAATTTACCAATATACATTCCGGGGCGCAATCTAATATGCTCCTTCCAATCCAGCGATCGTATGTTATCTTCCGTATACTGCGTTTCAGCCATTTTTTTGGGGTTTATCCTTGCTAATATAAAATTTCGGGGCAGAAATCAAAATGTGCGGCTCGGAAAGTAATTAACAATAGCAGGGCTTATATTGTTGATAGCGTAACTTTTGGTACGGCTTGAAGCGGGGTATTGGGCCGATATTATGGGTCTGTTTAGTGCCCCGATTTGTTACCCTTACACATTAAATCTAAAATGCATTACATCTCCATCTTTGACCACATACTCTTTTCCTTCTACCCGCATCTTTCCGGCCTCTTTTACTTTGGCCTCACTCCCATATGCTATATAATCGTCATAGGATATCACCTCTACCCGAATAAATCCTTTTTCGAAATCGGTATGTATCACGCCCGCTGCCTGGGGGGCTGTGGCACCTACCGGAATGGTCCAGGCCCGTACCTCCTTCTCCCCGGCCGTGAAATACGTCTGCAGGTTCAGCAAAGAATAGGCGGCCCTTATGAGCTTTGCAGAACCAGGTTCTTTCAGGCCCAGATCTTCCAAAAACATCTGGCGTTCTTCATAGGTGTCTAACTCTGTAATATCTGCCTCAGTGCCAACGGCCAACACCAACACTTCTGCCTTTTCATTTGCCACATTCTCCCTTACTTTTTCCACATACGCATTCCCGTTCACCGCCGATTCCTCGTTAACATTACATACATAAAGCACCGGTTTTTCAGTAATAAGTTGCAACGGCTTTACAAAAACGCTTCGCTCTTCTGCTTCCAGCACTATGGCCCGTACAGAAGTGCCCGCTTCCAGGCCCTGCTTTACCTTCAGCAAGGTAGCCTGTTCTTTTTGAGCATCTTTGTTTCCTGTTCTAGCCGATCGCTGTACCTTATCCAGCTTTTTTTCCACGGTTTCCAGATCCTTTAATTGCAATTCCATGTCAATAGTTTCCTTATCGCGGATCGGATCTATGGAACCGTCTACATGCACCACATTGTCATTGTCAAAACAACGCAGCACATGGAGGATGGCATCTGTTTCACGGATGTTACCTAAAAATTGGTTTCCAAGCCCTTCCCCTTTGCTGGCTCCTTTAACGAGTCCGGCAATATCAACAATTTCAACCGTAGCCGGCAACACCTTTTCCGGTTTCACCAGGGCTTCCAACTTTGCCAAACGGGGGTCCGGAACATTTACTACACCAATATTGGGTTCTATTGTACAAAATGGGAAATTGGCACTCTGTGCCTTGGCATTGGATAAACAATTAAAGAGGGTGGATTTTCCTACGTTGGGCAATCCTACAATACCTGCCTTCATGAAACTTCTTTTTAAATCGGCGCAAATATAGTGCTTCTCAATGGGAAATGTCCTTTAATCTACTCGCTTGGAGATTTTCATTACATTTACCTTTCCAACCAATTAAAATGAACACTATGAAACGTACTTATTATCTATCACTCCTACTTTTTCTGAATTTAACGCTACTGCTTGCACAGCAGAACATCAGCGGTGTGGTCCAGGATACTGAAGGCGCTCCCCTGGTAGGCGTAAACATTGTAGAAAAAGGAACCACCAATGGTACCACAACCGATTTTGATGGGAATTACATCATCACTGTGGCCGATAATGCCACGTTGGTTTTCAGTTACATCGGCTTTGCAACCGTAGAGGAAGCCACAGCCGGAAGAACGAGCATCAATGTTGCCCTTGCCGAAGGAGTTCAACTAGATGAAATAATGTTGGTAGGTTCAAGGAGCCCAAAAAGAACAGCCACGGATACTGCCGTACCGGTAGATGTGATAGATGTGGCCGAAGTGGCTACACAGAGTGGCCGTATTGAAGTGAATGAACTGCTACAGTATGCCGCTCCTTCTTTTAATGCCAATAAGCAATCTGGTTCAGACGGTGCAGATCATATAGATCCTGCCACCTTACGAGGTTTGGGTCCGGATCAGACCCTGGTGCTCATTAATGGGAAGCGCCGACATCAATCCTCGCTCATCAATATTTTTGGTACCCGGGGCCGCGGGAATACCGGTACCGACCTGAATGCCATTCCCAGCGCCTCTATTAAACGTATTGAGATACTTAGAGATGGGGCTTCGGCCCAATATGGTTCTGATGCTATTGCAGGGGTCATTAATATTGTACTGAAAGACCGCACCGATGAGGTAAGCGGGTTTGTGAGCTATGGTGCTTACAATACCAATGCCGATGTAGATACAAGTGATTTCCAGGCCGATGACTACGGGGTGTGGAATACAGATGGCTTTCGTTTAGACACCGAGAGAGATGGCAACCAAATTGGAGACGACCAGAATTTTGACGGAGGATCCCTGAAAGCAGCAATTAATTACGGTGTAGGTATTGGTGAACGTGGCTACGCCAATTTCACTGCAGAATATGTTAGCAAGAACAAAACCCTAAGACCGGCCTTTGATTTCAGGAAGGGCTTTGGTGAGGCAGCTATAGACGGGTTTAATTTTATGGCGAATGTGGCAATTCCGGTTTCGGACGATACCGAATTTTACGCCTTCGGAGGCAGAAATTACAGAGATACAGATGCCTTTGCCTTTACCAGGAACGGTGGCGCCAGGGTAATCCCTTCTATTTACCCTGACGGCTTTACCCCCCGTATCACGTCTAATATCACAGACAACGCCGTTACTGCAGGATTCAGGACAGAGCTGCCTTCTGAATGGAAAGTTGATATAAGCAATTCCTACGGAAAAAATAATTTCCACTACTTTATTAAAGGAACTTTGAATGCCTCCCTGGAAGATGTTTCTCCAACCGATTT
>JABDLH010000018.1 GCA_013003145.1 Flavobacteriaceae bacterium
CAGATGAACTGTGTGCCCGGGATGATCACCGAGTTCTCTTTTACCCCGACTATTACTACCGAAGAGATGAGGCAGAAGCCGGAAATAATAGAAAAAGTTAAACGAACTAATAAGATCCGCGCAGAACGTGCGGCTGTGGGAGAACCGAATTCAGACCCATGGGAGTTCGATTACATTCTACTCTGTAATAAAATTTGTGGAAAATCACATTACAATATGCAGATGAGGATCATCGTGGAAAGCCAGGAGGAGTACGAGGCGTGGTTGCAGGAGCAACAAACCTTCGGCCAGACTATGGCTTCCATGAATTAAAAAAGGCTATTTAAAAGAGAATTATAAATTTTACAAATTATCTGATTATGTCAGCAATAGTTCAAGAGCATACTGAGGATCATGCACATGATCACGGGCATCATCACAAAGAGACCTTCATCACGAAGTATATCTTTAGCCAGGATCACAAGATGATTGCCAAGCAGTACCTGATTACAGGACTGATCATGGGATTCATCGGTATCGGGATGTCTTTACTATTCCGGATGCAACTTGCTTTTCCCGGAGAATCCTTTTTATTTTTGAATGGTTCCTGGGAGACTGGGCTCCGGATGGCGTTATGGATGCTGATATTTACCTGGCTTTGGTCACTATTCACGGTACCATCATGGTATTCTTTGTATTGACAGCGGGTTTAAGCGGTACTTTCAGTAACCTGCTCATTCCGCTTCAGATCGGTGCACGGGATATGGCGTCAGGATTCCTGAATATGATATCGTATTGGTTGTTCTTTATCTCCAGTGTCATCATGGTCTCTTCTATCTTTATTGAAGCAGGACCTGCTGCTGCCGGATGGACGATCTACCCACCGTTAAGTGCTTTGCCTATGGCTCAGCCCGGTTCCGGACTGGGGATGACCCTTTGGTTAGTTTCCATGGCGATCTTTATTGCCTCTTCTTTGATGGGGTCTTTGAACTATATCGTAACCGTAATCAACCTGAGAACAAAGGGAATGTCTATGACGCGCTTGCCTTTGACCATCTGGGCATTCTTCGTAACAGCCATCATCGGTGTGATATCCTTCCCCGTACTGTTGTCAGCAGCGCTGTTATTGATCATGGACCGTAGTTTTGGTACATCTTTCTTCTTGTCAGATATCTTTATTCAAGGAGAAGTACTGCATTACCAGGGAGGTTCTCCGGTATTATTTGAACACTTATTCTGGTTCTTAGGTCACCCCGAGGTATATATCGTATTACTCCCTGCACTGGGGATCACTTCCGAGGTGATGTCGACCAATGCGCGTAAACCAATTTTCGGTTACCGGGCCATGGTTGCTTCTATCCTTGCTATTGCATTCCTGTCGACTATCGTATGGGGTCACCATATGTTCATCTCCGGGATGAACCCATTCCTGGGGTCTGTATTTACATTTACAACCCTGTTGATCGCGATCCCTTCTGCGGTAAAAGCATTTAACTATATCACTACCCTGTGGAAAGGAAACCTGCAGTTAAACCCTGCTATGCTGTTCTCTATAGGACTGGTATCTACCTTTATTACAGGTGGACTTACAGGGATTATCCTTGGGGATAGTACCCTGGATATTAACGTACATGATACCTATTTCGTGGTAGCTCACTTCCACCTTGTAATGGGGATCTCGGCGCTTTACGGATTATTTGCAGGGGTGTACCATTGGTTCCCTAAAATGTTCGGAAAGATGATGAACAAGAACCTGGGTTACGTTCACTTCTGGGTAACGGCAGTCTGTGCTTACGGAGTATTCTTCCCTATGCACTTTGTAGGGATGGCCGGGGTGCCAAGACGTTATTACCAGAATACTGCTTTCCCGATGTTCGATGAACTGACGGATGTACAGATACTGATGACCGTTTTTGCCCTGATTGCAGGTGCAGCACAATTGGTCTTCGCTTACAACTTTGTCCACAGTATTTTCTACGGAAGACCTGCAGAGCAGAATCCATGGAAATCCAATACCCTGGAATGGACAGCTCCTGTTAAGCATTTCCACGGGAACTGGGAAGGTGAAATTCCACATGTACACCGTTGGGCGTACGATTACAGTAAAACCTGGGATAACGGGGATTACATTATTCCCGGGCAGGATTATGTGCCTCAGCATATCCCGCTACAGGAGAACGAAGAAGAGCTTCAGCACTGATGCACTCCTAATAAATACAAAAGCCCACCTGTCAAGGATGGGCTTTTTTTTTTGACCTAATTGAAACAACACTCAGCGCTTTGAGCAGGGGAAGGACTATTGCAGCGGTTCTGATTTGGTCAGTGTATCCGTGCCTAAATGCTTGTCATCTTTGTTGTAGTACCATTCCCTGACCTTGGGCATCTTTATCGCCCCTACATTTTCCGTTTCGCTCAGGAGAATATATTCCCCGTCATTTTTAGACTCGTCATGGAAGAACTGGTATACCTCCATGGCATAGGTTTCAGGGTCAAAATAAAAATACCATGTATCCTTCCCTACTGCTTCATCATAGGTGACTTTCAGCACCTTGTATTCCTTGCCTTTAAATTCTTTAGTGGCAACTGTGGGGCTAAGTTGTGTGCCCTTATCTTTTAATTTCATCGGCAGACCGTACAAATACTGGTAGTAGTTCTTCATACTCTCTGCACGCTCGCAGTTTAAGCGATGTGTTTTTTTCTCTTCCTCGGAGATATCCGTACTCCCGTTTAGCATCAGGCTGCAATCGCCTTTTGCCAGGGTATATTGGCTGACATTCTCCCCGGTTTTAGACTTTAAGCTGAAGTATTCCTTTGGCAGATCAATTGTAACCTCGCTTAACCTTTCCCTGCCGTCAGGGTAACTCATCGTAATAAATAATTTCTGTTGTAGGTTACCCCACTCCCCCATAGGATCGTGGTAGTCGATTGCCTTATCTAAGAGCTCCGATGCACTCATGGATTGGCCCAATGCCTGGGACAGGCTCATAAGGAATAGTATGGCGAATAAATGTTTTAACATGACAGGGTGGTTTAAGATTTAGCCGGTGCACTATTGACCGGGTTGATATTACAAGATGAGCTAATATAAGTGAATTGAAATGAAAACGACAATCCACACTATAGCATACGTATTTCGTCTAATTATGATATCTTAGAGGGTAGTTCCCGGCTGTTCCGGGTGCTTAAAACAAGCTAGTGTGAGAAAGTTATTAGCAGTACTTATATTATTTTCCGTTGCATCCACCTATGCGCAACGAAAACCAAAGATCAAGGGGAGCAGGGAAGTGGTCGAGGTGCGTGAAAGCCTGGCATCCTTTAATGCCCTTGTCTTATCCGATGATATCGAGATCACCCTGGAAAAGGCGACAGAACCGGGTTATATAATCAAAGCAGATGACAACCTTATAGATATATTCAAATTCAGGGTTGAGGACAGTACCCTGGTGGTGAGTTCCTTCTATAAGGTCAGGGCTAAAAAGAAACTGGAGATTATTGTGCAATTCAATGAACTGAATAGCATAAGTGCTGATGATGGATATATTACGGCAAAGGATGTGATCGTCTCCAACTCCGTGGAACTACAACTAAAAGGTTCTGCCAAGATGAAATTAGATGCCAGGGCCTCCTTTGTGCAGATCAATCAGAAAGGGAATAGTTCTGGGGAGTTTAACGTGGATTCAGACTCCCTACAAGTTTATGCCAAAGATAAGGCCGATCTTAAATTATATACTACCGCTGAAGCCATGGCCATGGATATGGCAGAGAATGCAAAAGCAAAACTGGAAGGGCGAACGGGGATCATGCGGGCAAACCTCCGCGATAATGCTGACCTCGACGCGGAGAAAATGGAAGCCGGGCTGGTCAGGGCAGTACTTTCCGGGTCTCCTGCGGCAGAGATCAATGCGAGCAGTGAATTTGAACTGGATTCCAGTGGCTCATCCAAGACGTATCTATATGGATCCCCTGTTATTTCTATTAGCGCCTTCAGGGATTCTTCTGTGCTCAGCAAGCGCGGGAACTGATGAAGGACACTTCTGACCGGGGTAGAAAATGTTGAGCAGCTCCTTAAAAATTATAACATCCACATAAAGAAAAAAGGTAATTTCACTTTAGAATTTACCATTACCCTATGAATTTAAAAGACGGTGTTAAGACAGCGGAGAATAAGGTTTCTGCGGAAGCTAAAAAACTGAGTGCCTTTGTCAGGGATGACAGTAAAAGCCTCATAGACCGACTTGAATGTTACGAGGATATCATCAACCTTGAGGTTGGGGATACCGGGCTTAACCGCGCAAAGAACCTGGAGCGGGAATTCAATATCCGGCAATTATATATAAAATACGAGGGAGATAACCCTACCGGGACACAGAAGGACCGGATTGCCTTTGCACAGGTATATGATGCTTTAAGGCGCGAATTTGATACCGTTTCCCTGGCTACCTGCGGTAATTACGGGGTGGCCGTAGCTCTTGCCGCTAACCTGGCGGGGCTGGGTTGCCGAATTTATATCCCGGATTCCTACAATACCGAAAGATTCGAGGAAATGGAGGCCCTTGGGGCGGATATTGTACAGATGAAAGGCAGCTATGAAGATGTAGTGCGAGAGAGCACTATTCTTGCACAACAGCACCAATGGTACGATGCCAACCCGGGAGGGGTGAATACGCCCCTGCAGATCACGGCATACTCTCAAATGGCTTTTGAACTGGTGGAAGACCTGGGTGACGCCCCTAAATTCTGTGCCTGCCCGGTCTCTAACGGGACGCTGCTGGCGGGGATATACCGTGGCTTTGTAAGCCTCTATAAACGTGGAAAAACCTCCCGTATCCCAAAAATGATCGCGGCATCTTCAACCAGGAAAAACCCCATTGTTTCTTCCTTCCGTTCCGGTCTGGAATATTGCAAAGACCTGAACCCGGAAGCCATCCGGGAAACGAAGTACAATGAGCCCCTGGTGAACTGGCATAGTTTTGATGGGGAAGAAGCCCTGTATGCAATCCGGCAGTCCGGTGGTGATGCATTTAATATCAGTGATAAGAAGATGAAGGAGATGAGTACTTTTCTCCTGAAAAAAGAAGGGATGCGAATATTACCGGCTTCTACTGCCGGCTTGATCGCCCTGCTTGAAATGAATGAGACACAGAATTTTGAACCCGACAGGTATGTTGCAGTACTGACGGCAAAACATTAAATAGCATGAAAAGAACGATAGATGGAAAAGCCCTGGTGTACTGCGAGGGCGCTTTTAATACCCCCAATGGGAAGACTGCACACGGACTTGTTCGCTTTACAGAGCGGTACGAGGTGGTAGGGGTCCTGGATGAAAAGTACGCCGGCGGTGATGCCGGGGAGATCCTGGATGGCAGGCCCAATGGTATCCCTGTATTTAAAGACCTGGGAGAGGCGGTGGAAAAACTGGGAACGGATAACCTCCCCCAAAGTCTGGTCATAGGCCTGGCACCTGATGGTGGACGGCTTCCCAAAGTGGCGAAGGCAACTATTAAAAAAGCCTTGGACTTAGGTTGGAATGTGGACAGCGGACTGCACGATTTCCTGACCAATGATACTGAACTGACAGCTCTTGCAGCAGAGAAAGGTCTTCGGATCAGGGATGTGCGCAAGACCCCGGACCGGGACCAGCTACATTTCTTCACCGGTGACATAGAAAAAGTGGATTGCCTGAAACTGGCGGTATTGGGGACAGATTCTGCCCTGGGAAAAAGAACGACTTCCTGGATACTGGTACATGCTTTCCGGGATGCCGGGCTTAAGGCAGAGATGATAGGCACCGGGCAAACAGCCTGGATGCAGGGAGCCAAATACAGTATGGTGATGGATAGTTGCATCAACGATTTTGTTTCAGGGGAGATTGAACATGCCGTGGTAAGTGCCTGGGAAAATGAACAACCGGATGTCGTGGTCATCGAAGGCCAGGGCAGCCTTATGAACCCGGCTTATCCCGGGGGCTTCGAGATCCTCGCGGCAGGAAGACCGGATTATGTGATCCTTCAGCACGCACCTAAGAGAAAAGAGTACGACGGGTTCCCCGGCTATAAGTTACACTCCCTGGAAGAACAGATCAATGCCATAGAAGTGATCTCCGGGAAAAAAGTGATAGCCATTACTGTTAACCACGAGCTGATGGAAAAGGATGAGATCCTCCCCGCCTGTGAAACGATCACCAAAGAGACCGGTATCCCGGCCTTTGATGTCCTGGAATACGGTGCGGGTGAACTTGTGGAATTGCTGAAAAATTACCTCCCATGAGCAACATTCGCTCTCTCCTGGTTCTCGATACCCTGAAAGTTCATCAATTGATGGTAGAGCCTAAGCGGGTAAAAGCGACCTATACCGTGGTACAAAAGGATGGATCGTCACAGAGCAATGAACTCATCTATTCTTACGAAAGCCGGTATTTTGATCCCAAAGCACCGGAAGATGTCAACCTGGCCTCGATGATGATGGCCCAGGTGGCTCTGAATTACGGCTTGTTCTTTGAGAAGATCGTCTTTGACGGTTTATTTGATGAGACCGATAGAAGGTTCCTGAGGGATATGATGGAGAACACTTCGCGCGAGATACTGGTGAATAAGTTCTTTGTCAAGAACGAATTCCTAAAAACGCCTTTTGACCAGATCCGGCCCGAAAAGATGGAACGCTATACGGCAGCTGAGATCATCTTTGACAATACCGCTTTCCGGGAGATGAAACCTGAAAAGAGAAATTACAGTACCGATAAGAATCAATACGCCATCCTGAGCAGTGGTGGGAAAGACAGTCTTCTTACCTATGGGATTGTAAAGGAATTAGGGGAAGCTCACCCGGTATATATCAATGAATCCGGCCGTCACTGGTATACGGCGGTCAATGCTCATAAATATTTCAAGGAGATAGAACCCAACACGGTTAAACCCTGGTGTAACAGTGACCGGATCTTTAACTGGATGCTGCGGCAAATGCCTTTTATCAAAGAAAATTTTCAGAATATTCGTGCAGATATATACCCTATCCGGTTATGGACCGTGGCTGTATTCCTTTTCGGGGTATTGCCGGTAGTCCGGAAACGCAATATCGGGAATATCCTCATCGGGAATGAATACGATACCACCATTAAAGGAAACCACGAGGGCATAACCCATTACCACGGTCTATACGACCAGAGTAAATATTTTGATAATGCCCTAACCCGGTATTACAAGAAAAAGCAATGGGACATACACCAGTTTTCTATCCTGAGAAGCTTGTCAGAGCTGCTCATCCTGAAGATCCTGGTAAAACGCTACCCTGAGTTACAGCGCAGGCAGGTCTCCTGTCATGCAGCCCATGAACACCTGGGAACCATGCTGCCATGTGGGAATTGTGAGAAATGCCGTCGGATCGTTGGAATGCTGAAGGCCCTGGAGGAAGACCCGGGGCGCTGTGGTTATACTAAAGAACAGGTAGAACGTGGGTTAGAGGCACTGGCCAGCAGGAGTGTGAAACAGATCGGCAGTGATGCCGCGCACCTTTACCACCTGCTTCTTGATAAAGAGCTGATCCCGGCCAATGAACACACCACCAAATTGGCAAAAGAACACAGCGAGATCGTGAAGCTTCGCTTTGATAATGAGCGCAGTAACCTGCGGGATCTCCCTGAATATGTTCGCCGGCCACTATTTGATATCCTCAGTAAATATTCCGGGGGTGCAGCGCAACTACGGGAGCGTAAATGGCATACCTTCGCTCTTGAAAATGAACCTTTTGAGGTTCCCTATTTTTTAAATAAAGAACATGACACCCATTAATGAAAAAGCCAGCTTTTTGTGGGAGCACAAATCCTGGCCGGAGATAGAAGAATACCTGAAAACCACGGACACGGTAATCCTGCCCTGTGGTGCGATAGAACAACACGGACCACACCTCCCTGTAGATATAGATTATTTTGACGCCAAGTATATGGCCTATAAGGTAGCGGAGGCATGTCAGGACCCAAAACCACTGGTATTACCCACCATTCCTTATGGGGTATCCTATCACCACGAAGATTTTAAGGGGACTTTGAGTGTTACCAACGACGCCCTTTCCAGGTTTGTATACGATATAGGGATGAGCCTGGCCAAGAACGGCATCAAAAAGATTATTATACTGAACGGGCACGGGGACAATGCCCCCACCTTATCCTATGCTGCGCAGATGATCAATCGCGATGCAAAGATATTTGTCTGTGTAGATACAGGGGAGACCAGTGATGTGGACCTGTATAAATTGATAGATACACCGAACGATATCCATGCAGGGGAAATTGAAACTAGTACTACCCTCGCCGTTCGCCCGGATATGGTTGATATGTCTAAAGCGGTGAACCAGACGTTGGAGTTTGGCAGTAAATTCCTGGACTATGACAATGACCAGAGTGTTAGCTGGTATGTGCATACGCATAAGATCTCTGAGAGCGGGGTCATGGGCGATGCCACTAAGGCTACGGCAGAGAAAGGTGAACTAATGTGGCAACTGATGATCCGCAACATGGTGAAATTTGTAGAGTCGATTAAAAGTACTCCCCTTGCCGATCTTTACCAGAAAAGGTACTAATGAAAATCACTAAAGTCTCTTTCCAACGGCTGGACCTTAAATTATCCGAGCCGTATACCATTGCTTATGAAACCGTAAGCAGCGCCACCAATTTCATCCTGAAACTGGAGACCGATACCGGCCTGGTCGGCTATGGATGTGCATGTCCGGATGGTTTTGTTACCGGGGAGACAAACGAGGAGGTGGCCCAGGCTATAAAGGAGACCATCAGTCCTTTCCTGAAACAGAAGGATCCTTTTACCTATGCCCTTATTATTGAAGAATTAAAAAGGATGCTGCCCGGTAAATCCTCGACCCTGGCCATGGTGGATATTGCCTTATTTGACCTGGTATCTAAGAAAGCCGGAGTTCCATTATATAAGTTTTTAGGGGGGTATAAAAGCAGTATCCCGACCAGTGTTACAATCGGGATATTACCGGTAGCGGATACTATAGCCCATGCCCGAGAATGGGTTAAAGCAGGATTCTTTGTCCTTAAGGTAAAGGGCGGGAAGTCCCTGGAAGAGGATGTGGAGAAAATGACACGCTTAAGAGAGGTTTTTCCCGATGTCCTATTGCGGTTTGACGGGAACCAAGGTTATTCGGTGGCCGAAGCAATTTCATTTGTCAGACAGACTGCCACGGTGGGTATAGAGATCTTTGAACAACCGACCAAAGTAGGGGGAGAAGAAAGCCTGGGCGAAGTGACCCAGCGTGTGACCCTGCCGGTCATGGCTGATGAGAGTATCAAGACCTTGGCCGATGCCTTCCGCCTTGCTCAGAATGAGCGGGTAGACATGGTGAATATTAAGATCATGAAAGTAGGAGGGATCATGGAAGCCCTGCATATTAATTCCGTCGCTAAAGCAGCGGGCCTTGAAGCCATGGTGGGATGCATAGACGAGTGCAGTCTTGGGATAGCCGCAGGTTTACACTTTGCATTGAGCAGGGCAAACGTGGAATATGCAGACCTTGATGGGCATATGGATATTATTGGGGACCCATTTAAAGGTTTGTTCCGTTTAAAGGACGGAATTCTTTACCCCGGTGAAAGTCCCGGACTGGGAGACCTGTCCGGGTATTCTTTCTGAGGCTGAGTTTTACTCCTGGCCTAAGGAATCTATGACACTACCACAACTGAGCATGGCGTCCCCATAATAGGGGTTCCTGACCTCTTTATCAAGGCTTAACCAAAGTGCTCCTTCGTTGTTATTGGCCATGGGGCACTGCAGTATATATAACTTTTCAGATAGGTTGTTGGTGTTTTTAGCCAGCACAATCAGATTTTCATTAAGTATTACAAAATGTTCCCTTTGGTTGTCCAGGGTTTCATTATTGGTAATGGCCTCCAACATTCGTATGCTTTTCTGCAAGTGATCAGCGGCCATTCCCTCCAGGGACTTTATTCCGCTCAGGACACTCCTGGTCTGACGGGCTGCCTCACTACTCTTTTCCGTATTCCCGGCTACTAATGCCTCCTGTAATCGTAAGTACTCCGGTATGGCTTTAGAAAATTGTTCTGTAAAGTTATCCGGCAACTGCAAATCCATGTTGAGTACCCCGGAATGTTCCTCACTATCTTGAGCTGGGTTCATCATGCTATTTTTGGACTGCAACTGGGCGGCTGCATCCACGGTAAAGGTACCGTTGGTCACCACATATTCTCCGGGTCTCAGGCCTTCGGTCACGGAGTAATGATCCCCCATCTTACGGCCAAGTTTTACCTCGCGCATTTCAAATAGAGGTTGGCCTGCTTCGGTCTGCACATAAACCACGGATCTTTCCCCGGTCCACATCACGGCAGTGGCCGGTACTTGAAGCTGATCGGATTTCTTCTCAGAAGCTGTTACCGCTACCCGGCCGGTTAAGAACATTCCGGGCTTCAGTAAGCCATCTTTATTGGGCAAGGTGGCTCTAATACTGAGCGTCCTGGACTTGTTATCCATCACGGGGTCTATAAAAGTAATCTTTCCTTCCAATTCTTGCTCAGGGTAAGCCCTTGGGGTAATACGAATAGACTGTCCTTTGCTGAATTGACCGATCTGGTTTTCATACACATCGAACGAGGCCCAGACGGTATCAAGGTTACTAACCTTGACTATGGGTTCGCCCTGTTTGATGAAATCACCTTCGGCAGCCATGATCTCCGTAACCGTCCCGTTTACCGTAGCATAGACGGGAAATTCTTCCCGTACCGTGCCACTGCTCTCAATTTCACTGATCTGTTTTTCGGTCAGTTTCCAGTTTTTCAGCTTATTCCGTACAGCATTATAGAGCTCCGGTTGAGAGCTTTTCAGGTCCCTCGAAGTGAGCAGTTCCTGTTGTGCGGCAACCAGCCCCGGCGAATAAATGGTGGCGAGCAATTGTCCTTTCCTGACTTCCTGCCCCGTAAAATTGATATTCAATTTTTCAATGCGGCCGTCAAAATAACTGGCTTGTATGGCATTGGCTTCCTCGTTCTTCCTGATCTTCCCTGAAAGTCGGATCGAGTTCTCATCCCCTTCAGCTACAGAACCAATCTGGCTGGTTCGGATATTGGCCAGGGCCATGGCGTTATCGGTCATTCGGAATCCCTGAGATCCGGCTGTACCGCCCGCGGCGTCGGCAGGAATGAGGTCCATACCACAAATGGGGCAATCCCCCGGTTCAGGACTCTGGATCTGGGGGTGCATAGAACAGGTCCACATGCCATCCTCACTCGTGCTATCGTGTTCATGGGTATCTGTCGCTTCACCGTTTTTCTCGGTCGTGGCAGCAGTTCCGAAGATCAGGTAGCCTAAGAACAAACCTGCTGCGAGGGTCAGAATTATGACAATTACTTTTTTATTCATGGAATGGATTTTAAAAAGCAAACCTATCGGTCATACTTTTATTAGTCGGTACTATTTTCCAGGCGATAGATCATTTTTTTCATCTGGGCGATTTCCCTTTCCTGTGCTTCAATGATCTCCTTAGCCAGTTTCCGGGCTTCGGGGTCCTTAAGGTCAGCTTTCTGGCTAACCATAATAGCAGAAGAGTGATGTGGAATCATCGCCTTCATCCACTGCACATCAGAAATAAATACCTGTTGGCGCAGCCCGTATAAAGTAGCAATAAATAACAGAGCGGAGCCCCCCAGTATAATGTAATTCAGCTTTTTGTCCTTGTACATCCCCCACATAAACAACATCATGGATATGGCCATGGGGGCTATCATCAGTATGGTCATATAGGTACGTGTATTGCTGAGCATCACATGATCAAATACATCAGCGTTGAGAAACATGACCGCGTACATGATCACAAAGGAAACAGCCATCATCAGGCCAAATTTGACATATTGACTTTTGGAATTATGGTCTTTATCTTGAGTATTCATATTATTAGTGGTTTTTAGTTAATATTTTTTTCTTCCATTTTCGCATGGTCGGTGAACTGGTGTACCATAAGAGAAATCCACTGAATACGGTAATCAGCCCCAGTAGGGAGAATGCTCTCAGGATAATGGTATTAAAATTGTCTCTGCCCTGGTAATCCATGGTATGGGTCATCCAAAGGAAATCGAACCACCTCCAGTCCCGGTAGCGCACCGTTTGGAATTCTCCATTTGCGACGGCCACATAGGCTTTCAGGTTGTTATCCGAATTATAGGATATCTCGTAGGCGGGTAGTGGTCTTCCCCTGTACTCGTGGTGAGCATCCACTTCCTCGATCCGGTTTATTTCCGCGACCTCAAGCTCCGGGGACATAAACCTATCTGCTATAACTAAAGCCTCCTGTGCCGTTATCCCATTGCGTTTTTCACCTGTCCTGGCATTGTACAGTTCAGATTGATTGATCCAGAAATGGGGGATGCCAGCTACGCTTAAAAGCCTTAAGCTGCTGATCGTATCAAGCTGGGGCATATTGGATGCAGCCATAAGATCTGAAAAGTTCCGTGGCAGGGGCTCTTCTCTCCGGAAATGATCCCCGTGGATCTCATCAATATCTGTCCAGCTGAAATACATCCCGCTGATAGTCCACATCAGGAATTGTATGCCGAGGAATATCCCGAGATACCTGTGTGTTTTTCGGATGCGGATTGCTGTCTTTCGTTTTACCATCGATTAAAAATTGTTTGGTTAGTGGTTTGGGTTATTTACTTGGTTTGATAGTATCTGTCACCTTGCCGCATTTCAGCATTTTACTGCCATAATACGGGTTCCTGATTTCCGGAACATCAGAATACCAATAGGCTCCTTTATTGTCAAATGCCATTGGGCAGTATTGCTTATAAATGGTACCCCCAGATAAGGCTTCTGCAAACAGTGGGCCTGCTTTTTCGGTGATCTCGGAAAATACCTTTACCTGCTCTTCTATGTTTTCCGCGGCTTCGAGGCGTTCTGCCAGGGCTTTTAATTCGGGTTTGGCCTCCCCAAATCCCTCTGCCATATTACCTGCCGCACTAGCTGCTGCTTCAGCATCGTCCCGGGTTAATGCCATCTTAGTTTCCAGGTAATTGTGCCAGACCTTACCGGTCATGCCATCTACAAACTCCTGGTCAGCAATATCTGCTGTCATTTTCTCTTCTTTCTTCACTTCCGCAGGGCTGTTCAACTCAACTTCCTGTTGTTTCTTGTCGTCCTTACAGCCTATCAGGGCCAGGGTTAAAAGGAAAGCTGATGTTGCAATAGTACTTCTCATTGTTATAGTGTTTATTGGGTTAAATAATTTATAGTTGCACTCTTCTGGTAATATGTTCTTACGGCATCTGCTAAGCGCTTCTGAAAACGCAGCTGCAGTTCCTGAATATCGAGTATTTCATTAAAATCGATTGTTCCTGTCTCGTAATTTTTTAACAGTATTTCTATTACCTGCCTCACCTGCTGCAGGTTTTCTTCTATAAGACCGTGGGTGACCCTGGCGGCATTTCTTTCATGGATCGCCCGTGCCAGGGCAGCCTGTAATTGGTTCAGTCGTTCCTGACGTTGTAACTCTAACTCTGTTTGCTGCAATTCATTCTGTACGGTCCTGGAGCGAAATTGCTTATTGAATATGGGTATAGACAGGGATACCATGGGCATCAGGATATCCTTTCCATTATCAGCCACGCTCATATCGGTCCGGTTAGCCACCGGGATATAATCTACACCAAGCCCGAACATGGGTGCTGCCTCTTTCCGGTTTAAATCCTCCGCCCGGGCCACGGATTCATATAATTTGTCAAAACGTGCGAGTTCAGGGTTCAATAGCAGTCCTTCGTTACTTATGTCAGGGTCTTGCCTAGGAATACCCAGGGAATCGGGAAGTATCAAGGTGATTTCTGCCTCGCGATTCAGAAGCGCGTCAAATTCGGCCGCCTGTGCCAGGAATTCCTGCTGCAGTGTTTGTATCTCCTGTCGCAACTCGTTCTGTCGGATCTGTAGCCGAAGTACATCGGCCGCTGATGCGTTGCCCACTTCAACCGAGGTAAGAGCGAGCCGCTCATAGGTTTGCAGCAGGTCGATATTTTCTTCCAGGATTACCCCTTGTGCTTTTAAAGCCTGCAATTGGTAGAACGACCTGGCAACTTTCAGGATCAGTTCCCGTCTCGCTACCTGGTAATCCGTATACTCCGCTTCCGATAAGACGGTAGCATACTTTTCCCTGGAGTTTATGGTTCCAAACCAAGGGAACATTTGACGGGCAGCGAACCGGGCACGCTGGGGCCCTGTCCTTGTCTCCGGTTCACTGACAAAATAACTCGTGCTCAATTCTGTATTCGGAATCCAATTCGCCTCTTCCACTTTTTCCCGGGCAATTTCATAGCGGGTTTCATAGGCCTGTAAACCCGGGTTCTCTGCTATGGCAATTTCAATATACGACTGCAGGTCCTGTGCTTCCACATTAAAGCAGGCCAGGATGAGCAGAAATGTTAATAGCGGATTTCTCATGACTTACGTAATTTTAATTTTGTTTCCTTGTGCCAGCTGTAGAGCACCGGGACTATAAAATATGAAGTGACATCTATGATCATACCGCCAAAACTGGGAATGGCCATGGGGATCATAATGTCACTGCCCCTACCCGTCGATGTGAGAATGGGCAAT
>JABDLH010000025.1 GCA_013003145.1 Flavobacteriaceae bacterium
ATCCAAAAAAAAGAAGGTAACCTCGACATCCCGGATATCTATTACGCGGTATACCAGAATATAATCGCGATCAATCATTTTAAGAATGAAGCTTACCTCTTTGCGCATTGCTACGATTCTGAAAATAATATCCCGGAGCTAGAGCGCATATTGAACGTAAAAAACTTTGCTGCCTTTGATTTCCGGAGAGAAGGGAACGCATCCTCTAACCTCAGTGACGAGGCCTATATGGAGAAGGTAAAAATCGCTAAAAAGCACTGTGGTCGGGGCGATGTTTTCCAATTGGTACTCTCTAAAAGGTTTTCCCAGAAATTCAAGGGAGACGAGTTTAATGTGTACCGGGCATTGAGATCCGTTAACCCCTCCCCTTACCTCTTTTACTTTGATTACGGGAACTTTAAAATTTTTGGAAGTTCACCGGAAGCCCAGCTGGTGGTCAAGGAAGGGAAGGCCGAGATACACCCGATCGCAGGAACTTTTAAGCGTACCGGGAATGACGAAGAAGATGCAAGACTGGCTAAGAAACTCACCGAGGATGCCAAGGAAAACAGTGAACATGTTATGCTGGTAGATCTTGCCCGGAATGACCTCAGCAGGCACGGCAATAATGTCATTGTAGAGAATTACAGGGAAGTACAGTATTTCTCGCATGTTATCCACTTGGTTTCCAAGGTCACCGGGCAGAAGAAAAAGAATACCCCTACCATGGATGTGGTGGCAGATACTTTCCCTGCCGGCACCCTTAGTGGAGCTCCGAAGCACAGGGCCATGCAGCTGATTGAGGATTACGAACCCACCAACCGGGCTTATTACGGGGGAGCCATCGGGTTTATGGATTTTAATGGCAATTTTAACCATGCCATCATGATCCGCACCTTCCTCAGTAAGAACCACGAGTTACATTACCAGGCCGGAGCCGGTTTGGTAGCAGCCTCGGAACCGGCATCAGAGCTGCAGGAGGTATACAACAAACTGGGGGCACTGAACAAGGCGATGGAAATAGCTGAAACCATATAACAATTATAGCAGCCGTAAAAATGAACAGAATATTAGTCATCGATAATTACGATAGTTTCACTTATAACCTGGTGCACTACCTGGAAGCTATGGACTGTGAAGTGATTGTTAAACGGAACGATCAGCTGAAACTGGAAGAGGTAGCGGCTTTTGATAAGATCGTCCTTTCTCCGGGTCCGGGGATACCTGAAGAAGCCGGCCTCTTAAAGGAGATCATAGCCACTTACGCTCCGACCAAGAGCATACTGGGGGTTTGCCTTGGCCAGCAAGCCATAGGCGAGGTCTTTGGCGGCAGCCTTATCAACCTGGACCAGGTATACCACGGGGTAGCCACTAAGATCAGGGTACTCTGTGAAGAGGTACTTTTTAATGAGCTTCCGGAAACCCTGGAAGTGGGCCGCTATCATTCGTGGGTAGTGAATCCCGATTTACCGGACTGCCTGGAAGCTACATCCGTGGCCGAAGATGGGCAGGTGATGTCGCTCAGGCATAGAGAATATGATGTTAGGGCTGTTCAGTTCCACCCGGAATCTGTTCTGACACCTCACGGTAAAAAATTAATAGAGAACTGGGTAAAGGCCGGGAAAACTCCTGCAACAACTCATAAACAGTCCTAACTATGAAAACGATCCTCAACAGGCTAATCAATTACGACGTTCTCTCCAAGGACGATGCCCGGCAGGTATTGGTGAATATCGCGAATGGCGCCTATAATACGAGCCAGATCGCCGCTTTCCTGACCGTATATATGATGCGCAGTGTCACCATAGACGAACTGGAAGGATTCAGGGACGCCCTTCTGGACCTCTGTCATTCTGTAGACCTGTCTGAATACGACCCAATAGATCTATGCGGGACAGGGGGTGACGGCAAGGACACTTTCAATATTTCTACCCTGGCCTCGTTTGTTACGGCCGGTACCGGGATCCCGGTGACAAAACACGGCAACTACGGGGTTTCCTCTACCTGTGGCAGCAGTAATGTGATGGAATACCTGGGCATTAAATTCAGCAGCGAAAAAGATTTTCTGAAGAGATCTATGGACGAAGCCGGAATCTGCGTCCTACATGCGCCCCTCTTTCACCCGGCCATGAAAAATGTAGCCCCTATCCGCCGGGAGCTTGCAGTAAAGACCTTTTTTAATATGCTGGGACCTATGGTGAACCCCGCATTTCCCAGGAACCAGATCGTCGGGGTATTTAACCTGGAACTGGCGAGAATGTACGGATACCTGTACCAGAATACCGATAAGAATTTCACCGTCCTCCACGCCCTGGATGGCTATGATGAAATTTCCCTGACCGGCACCACCAAAACCATTTCTAACCGCAGTGAGGCTATGCTGGAACCGGCAGATTTCGGGGTAAACCCGGTTTCTGCCAAAGCGATCGAAGGAGGTGAAGACATTGCCGGCTCTGCCCGTATCTTCCTCGATATTCTTCAAGCTAAGGGATCAGAAGAACAGAATAACGTGGTCTGTGCCAATGCAGGCATTGCTATTGCCACCGTAGAAGGAATCAGTCCGCTTGAGGGTTTTGAAAAAGCAAAGCAATCGTTGTTGAGCGGTAAGGCATTAGAAGCACTGAGAAAACTACAAGAAGTAAGTAAGGGATGAACATACTGGATAAGATAATTGTCGATAAAAAACGTGAACTGGCATTTAAGAAAAGTCTGGTACCACCGGTACAGCTGGAACAGGCCATGTTGTTTGCCAGGCCTGTATTTTCAATGGCAGCTGCCTTGCGCAAAAGCAGCAGCGGGATCATTGCGGAACACAAACGAAGATCTCCTTCCAAATCGGTCATCAACAATGACCTCAAGGTATGGGAGGTGGTCAAGGGATACGAGCATGCCGGCGTCTGTGGAATTTCAGTTTTAACAGACACCCCTTATTTTGGTGGATCCCTGGAAGACCTGCTAGTGGCACGCGCCTCTGTGGAGACTCCCCTTTTGCGTAAAGAATTTATTGTGGATGAATACCAGCTACTGGAAGCCAAGGCCTATGGAGCTGATGTAATCCTGCTCATCGCCGCAGTGCTCAGCAGGACCCGGATTGCTGAATTATCCCGGTTCGCAAAAGAACTCGGCCTGGAAGTACTGCTGGAGGTCCATAACCGGGAGGAGCTGGAAAAATCATTGATGCCCAGCCTTGATATGCTGGGAGTCAACAACCGGGATTTAACGAACTTTGAGGTCAGCCTGGAGACCAGCAAGGAACTCGCAGCACATATCCCCGATGATTTTGTCAAGGTATCCGAAAGCGGCATCAGCAATACAGACGCCATCAGAGAATTAAGGGACTATGGGTACAAAGGCTTCCTGGTAGGTGAAAATTTTATGAAAACAACAGATCCCGGTGCGGCTGCATCTGCTTTTATTAAAGAATTGACCTCATGAAACTGAAAGTCTGCGGGATGAACCATAACACGGCCGAGGTCGCCAACCTACACCCGGATTATCTCGGGTTTATTTTCTGGGAGCCATCCAGCCGTTACTTCCAGGGAGATATGCCCGAATTACCCACAGGAGTAGAGAAAGTTGGTGT
>JABDLH010000130.1 GCA_013003145.1 Flavobacteriaceae bacterium
TCTAACGATGGTATGCCCAATGGTTGGTCCATTCAAAACGTATTGGACGGGACGAACAAATGGACCTTTAACGGGACTGGTGAAGCAGCAGGGAAAGCATTCATCACCACCCTAGGTGCTGACATCCCTACCTACGATCAGACCGTAGATGCCAATACCATCCTTCGTTCCCCTATGCTGAATGCAGGTGCAGCCAGCGATGTCACGGTAAGCTTTGACTGGAAAGCAGGAGGTGAGACCGATGCTGTGGAAACTCATATCTTGTTCGATTATGGCGAATTTATGTACTCCCTGGATGGAGTAAACTGGATGACCGTGGAGCAATTTGTCGGTGATGCCGCCGGAGTTAGTCCCGCAAGCGGAAACTTTAACGGGCTAATTCCACAGCTAGATGGCAAGAACTTCTTCCTTGGATGGAGATGGTATAATGACGCCCTGGTCGGAACTGCTTTCAGTATGACCGTGGATAACGTCACCGTTACCGCTACTCCTGCAGGAATTGAGACCGAAAAGGGATCTTCATCTACAACCCAGGTTCACTTGGGGCAGACCATTTACTTTATGAGTAATTCCGATAATGGCCTGATCGCCAAGATCGAGAACGTATCTGAAGACCTTGGTTGTGTCACCATGTCTGTTATCGATGAGGGGACCAGTTTCAGGATCTTTGATAATGTAAATACGGCCAGGCCTTCCAAGGCTTTCGGTATCAGCGTGGAGAACGCTAATGCCACCTATGACCTGACCCTCTACTTCACGGAAGATGAACTGAATGCTTTTGATGAAACGGTATCCTTGATCCCAATGAAGGTAAATTCCTCCAATATGAATGATGCTGACACAGACCTGCATAACTTCCAATTGAATGGTCAGTTGACCAATGTAGATGTCAATGGACAATTCAGGGCCTTTACCGGTACTTTTAAAGGATCGGGTGCTGCCAGCATCGTGCAGGAATTTGATTATACTCCGGGTGACCCGGTAGATCCAACGGATCCTACAGATCCTACCGATCCTGGAAATGGTGAGGATGATGACGATGAAAAGCACGATGGTAAACACGATCATAAAGATCATAAGCATAAGGTTAAAGGTGATAAAGGAGGATTCGCAGAATTCACCGTATTCCCTAACCCTGCTGTGACGACTATCAATATCAGCACAGCTGATGCCAACATGGTCGCCGTTACCGTATTTGACCTGATGGGCGGAGTGCCGATGAGCCAGCAATTTGGTTTAGGCATTAACAGCGTTGAGCTGGATGTAGCCCAATTAAACCCGGGACTGTATATCATGCATGTACTGGCGGATAATGGTGAAACATTCGTCTTAAAATTCTTTAAGCAATAACGATAACCATACGCTTGACTGTGAAAGGGGGTAGACGAAAGTCTGCCCCTTTTTTTATTATCCGCACTTCTCCTTATCTCCTGTTTTTTACCTTATCCCACCATAAAATACAAGCCCTGCCCCTTTTGAAGCAATGCGCCTTGCAAGCAAAACAGCATAATAATCAGATTTTTAACAATTT
This sequence comes from Flavobacteriaceae bacterium, assembly GCA_013003145.1. Taxonomy (GTDB): domain Bacteria; phylum Bacteroidota; class Bacteroidia; order Flavobacteriales; family Flavobacteriaceae; genus Zeaxanthinibacter. The sequence continues at coordinate 1,532 of JABDLH010000130.1, forward strand.
AGAATATAATCTATATACTATAATTGCTATATTTACTCCGCCAAAGATCCCCCAGATCGCCAACCCCTCTGACTAACCCTCAGAGTAATACTTAACCTCATGCCAACCTTAATTATTGAGAGACCTTCTCATTGGATGACCCGGGAAAAAGCATATCGCCTTTTTATCAATGGCCAGCAACTGGGTTCCATTAAAAACGGGGAAACTATACAGTATAGCATCGAACCCGGGAACCACATCCTGAAAACCGATATTGACTGGTTCAGGAGCCATACCATGGTTTTTGAGATCCAGCCCGATGAAAAAAAAGTGTTGAAGGTAGATGGTGCCAAATACGGGGCATTACTATTGCCATTCTACCTCATCTGCCTGCTCGCCTGGTACATCCTTCAGAATTTTATCGCTATCGACTATTTCGTTCTCTGGGGCGCTCACCTGTTATTGTACATCCTGATCATGTTCAGCATTCTCTTCAGGAAAGGCAGGTATGTAAAGGAAGTTAAAATGGGCTGACAGTCTAATTTAATAGCTGTTTATAGCTTAGCCCGGGAATACTTATCTTTATAAGGAAGCTATCTGTTAAAATTCCATCATGTTAAAATCCCAAAGACCCGCCCAGCGCAGGCTGTTCCTCAAAACAGGTCTGCTGGGTGTAATATCCGTTTCTATTCCCCAGCTAATAACTGCTAACCCTTCTCATATCACCATTCCAACAGCAAATAATGAAGTGTTTCATCGCTACCCTTCTATCGATGATGAAATCGTAGCCGAAGTAGTTGGGGCATCTCATTTTAAGCTGGAACGCGTGATGCAATTGGTGAATAAACGCCCGGAACTATCCCGGGCTACCTGGGACTGGGCTTTCGGAGACTGGGAAACAGCACTGGGTGCCGCCTCTCACACAGGAAGGAGGGATATCGCAAAATTCCTGATTGAAAAAGGGGCGAGACCGGACCTGTTTACCTTCGCTATGCTGGGACATTATAAGGCGGTAAAATCCATGATCGAAGCTTCGCCCGGCATTCAGCGAATCCAGGGGCCTCACGGCATCAATTTGCTACAGCATGCAGAGGCAGGCTTAAGAACAGCGGAGGGTGACAAACAAAAAGAACAATCCCGCCAATTGATCGATTACCTTCAATCCCTGGGCGATGCTGATATCTCGCTTTCCCCCGGAAACATGTCCGCGGAAGAAAAAAAAGCATACCTGGGGGACTATAGGTATGGCCCCGGTGCAAATGATGGCTTAAGTGTAAAGCTAAACATGCGCGATATGCTCTCCCTGGGTAAACTGGGAAAGTCCGGGGGCGCCCTTTATCCTCTTGATGATGGTAGTTTTGCCTATAATGGTACTAGCTCGGTCAGGATCAGTTTCCAGCTGGAAGATGACAAGGTAACAGGACTTACCATTCACGAACCGGACCTGGTCCTCAGGGCGAACAAGGCCTGATCTTTTACTGATAATATTTACTACATTTATCGTAATTCGTGTAAACATCAATTTTGATAGTTTAAGCCTGGAATATTCATGTTAAAAAGATCACTTAAATAGACCCCCGGATCATTCAGCCGATCCACACAAATAAAGAACCCTTAAATAACCTATCCGAGTACCATGACCAAACTCATATTGAATACCGCAGTTTTCCTTATCCTGTTAATTTGCTTTCAACAAGCCCGATCACAAGGTACCCGGTTGCTGCGGCAACCTTCAGCCAGCGATACCCATATTGCTTTTGCCCATGCGGGTGACATCTGGATCTCCGCATTGGACGGGAGCAATGTTAAACGCATCAGCAGTACGGCCGCAGTAGAAGAGAACCCGGCGATCTCACCGGATGGTAAAACCATCGCTTTTAACTCGAATAAGACAGGTTACCAGGCCGTGTATACCGTTGCTATATCCGGAGGGCAGGCCCAACAACTTACCTGGCACCCTTCCGGTGCTTTTGTAAGAGGCTGGAGCCCGGATGGTAACAGCGTACTGTATGCCTCTTCAAGAGAATTTGCCCCGAGACCTTCTAACCGATTATGGACTATTCCCAAAGAGGGGGGTGTCCCGGTGCTGCTCAGTTCCCAGAGGGGTTTTGATGGTTCCTTCTCCCCTACTGGCGACGCTATTGCAATCGATCGTGTTACCCGTTGGGAATCCGAATTCCGGAATTACCGCGGAGGACAGAATACACCACTTATCCTGCTGAATCTCGATACGCAGTCAGAGGTGTTGATCCCCAATGAAAAGTCCATCGACCTGCACCCAACCTGGATTGGTGAGACCGTATATTTTCTTTCAGACCGGGAAGGAGGGGTTATGAATATATGGGCTTATTCGGTCGCGGACCGGGACCTGGATCAATTGACACAGTACAAGGGCTCCGATATCAAATGGCTATCGGGAAAAGATAAGCTGGTCTTTGAAAGAGAAGGCTACCTGCATA
>JABDLH010000037.1 GCA_013003145.1 Flavobacteriaceae bacterium
GAACAGGAAAAATAAAGATCTTACCCTAATTTTATTTCAAAGTGCACTCATGAATCCTTTAATGCATACATCCATACTCGCATCGATTGAAGCCGGCAAGAAGATCATGGAAATCTATACCCATGGATTTAAAGTTCAACGGAAAGCCGATGATTCCCCGGTAACCCAGGCCGACTTTGCCGCAGAAAAAATAATTCTCGAGCAGCTTTCAAAATCAGGAATCCCCATCATCAGCGAAGAAAGCGCCAAATCACCCTATTCTGATCGAAAACATTGGAATCATTGCTGGTTGGTCGACCCCTTAGACGGCACCAAGGAATTCATCAAACAGAATGGCGAATTCACCGTAAATATCGCCTATTGTGAAAACGGGCATCCCGTTCTTGGTGTCATCTATGTGCCCGTCAGCGGGGAGCTATATTGGGGGGATTCTAAGGAGAAGCTCGCTTTTAAATCTATAATCCCGGTACATACTCCTTCATCCGAAATTTCTTTGGAAAATGCTAACCAAATGACAGGGACTGATACGAATCCTACAATACTCCGGGTTGCCCGTAGTCGTTCGCATTTGAATGCGCTGACTTCGGAATATATTAAGTCGGTCAGCGATTCATACGAGCAGATAGAAATGGTGATCAAAGGAAGTTCTTTGAAATTCGGGCTTCTCGCCGAAGGCTTGGCCGACCTCTACCCTCGCTTCTCCCCTACCATGGAATGGGATACCGCTGCCGGTCATGCCATATGCAGGGCGGTAGGATTCGAAGTCATCAAAGCCGGTGAGCAAAGCGAACTTCAATACAACAAAGAAGATCTCACTAACCCGAATTTTATCGTAAGACGAAAGGGTTAAGCCTGATCTCCTAAAGAGAAAAGTAAACGATTCCTTTACTACGCAAAGAATTATTCTCAGAAGATCCCGGAATCCCAAATAATACTGCTAATATCTATCTCCAAATATTATAAAATTCACAATTATTCCATTTACCCTATATAACCGATAGGATAATTAATATATTTGTCCCGTAGGCCAAAAGCAACCTTGCTTTAATACAGCCTGGTAAAACCGATTTAAATGAGTTCACATTCCCTTAATTACCTCGACGAACTGGAAGCCGAAGCCATTTATGTACTCAGAGAGGTGCACGCTCAATTCCAGAATCCAGTAATCCTATTTTCCGGCGGCAAGGATTCTATCCTCGTTACCCATCTCGCCAGGAAGGCATTTTATCCCTGTAAAATTCCATTTGCCTTTATGCACGTAGATACAGGACACAATTTCCCGGAGACCATAGCATTCCGGGACCAGCTGATAGCCGAACTGGATGCCGAATTGATCGTCGGCTCCGTACAGGAATCCATAGACCAGGGCAGGGTTTCCGAAGAGAAGGGTAAACATGCCACCAGGAACGCCCTACAGATCACGACCCTGCTGGATGCCATTGAAGAGAACCGAATAGATTGCGCCATAGGCGGTGGACGCCGTGATGAGGAAAAGGCCCGGGCCAAGGAGCGATTCTTTTCCCACAGGGATGATTTTGGTCAATGGGATCCCAAGAACCAACGTCCTGAACTTTGGCACTTATTCAACGGGCAGCATTTTGAAGGAGAACATTTCAGGGTATTCCCGATCAGTAACTGGACCGAAATGGATGTATGGAATTACATTAAACGCGAAAATATTGCTATCCCCTCCCTATATCTTGCGCATGTAAGAGAAGTCGTCTGGCGTAATGACTCTTGGATCCCGGCATCTGAATTTCTGAAACTGGATGAGAACGAAACCATCGAACAACGAAAGATCCGTTTCCGGACCCTGGGCGATATTACTATTACCGGGGGAATTGAATCTGATTCAGATACCCTGGAAAAAGTGGTCGCAGAAGTTTCTGTGATGCGTCATACCGAGCGGGGTAACCGCTCAGATGATAAACGTTCGGAAACTGCCATGGAAGACCGAAAGAAACAGGGATATTTTTAAGAAACAGCACTTACGAAATCATGGAAATACATCAAAATCAATTATTACGGTTTACCACGGCCGGCAGTGTAGACGACGGTAAAAGTACCCTTATCGGGAGACTGCTATACGATTCCAAATCCATCTTTGAAGACCAGATGGAGGCCGTTGAGAACAGCAGTAAGAAAAAAGGGCATAATGGTATAGACCTGGCCTTGTTTACAGACGGGCTCAGGGATGAACGAGAACAAGGGATCACTATTGATGTTGCGTATCGTTACTTTACCACTCCAAAACGTAAATTTATCATTGCCGACACTCCCGGTCATATACAATACACCAGGAACATGGTTACCGGGGCTTCAACGGCCAATGCGGCGATCGTTCTGATCGATGCCCGGCACGGTGTCATTGAACAGACCAAAAGGCATGCATTTATAGCCACTTTACTGAAGATCCCACACCTGATCGTATGCGTCAATAAAATGGATCTTGTCAATTTTGATAAAACTTCTTTTACGGATATTGTGTCTCAGTTCAGGTCCTTTTCTTCCAAATTAGAGATTACTGATACCCATTTTATTCCAATCAGTGCACTTTTAGGAGATAACGTGGTCAACCCATCAGAACATATGCCTTGGTATGATGGGGGAACCTTACTACATACCCTGGAAACCCTGGAGATCAGTAATGACGTTCAGCAGGAGGACGCCCGTTTCCCGGTACAGACCGTATTGCGGCCACAACGGGAAGGATACCTGGATTATCGCGGCTATGCAGGCAGGATATCCAGTGGAAGCTTTCGTGTTGGGGACCTGGTCACAGTGCTCCCATCAGGATTAAGCTCGACCATTGCAAGCATCACCGGACCCGGTGGTGAGATTGAAGAAGCTTTTGCACCTATGTCTGTAGCCTTGACCTTAAAGGATGATATAGATATCAGCAGGGGTGATATGATCGCCAGGACTACCAACCCACCAGAGCCTTCCCAGGAACTGGAAGTGATGCTATGCTGGTTAAACAGTGATGCCGCTAAGCCACGATCCAAATATACTATCAAGCATACTTCTAACGACCAGAAGGCTATGATCAAGGAGGTCCTTTACAAGATAGACATCAACAACCTGGAGAAAAAAGAGAACGATCACAGCTTAGAGATGAATGATATCAGCAAGGTGAGAATCAAAACAACGAGGCCGCTGATGGTTGACCCCTATGTGAAAAATCGTTTAACCGGTAGTATCATCCTTATCGATGATGCCACTAACGAAACGGTAGCGGCAGGAATGATTGTATAAGTTCTATCTGAATTATATAAAAAGATAAAGCCTCCATTCCGGAGGCTTTTATATTTAATACTTTTTAAGAATCACTTTCTTATCGGTTTTAGCTATGGTATATAAGCCGAATGGTTTTAAAATAGCAGTATTCTTATTCCCATTTTTAAGTGCTACCTGGTCATTTACTGAAAGTAGGAGCTGCTCATCCTGAAATTCCTCGACAGACAAAAGCGGTAATTCTTCCTGGGTAGTCTGCC
>JABDLH010000054.1 GCA_013003145.1 Flavobacteriaceae bacterium
CCTCGAACCCCTACGGTATATTCAGATACTTGTGCGTCTGAAGTGATACTTTCCATTTAGGATTTGCCATGACATAATCTACAATCATCGGGGTTACTTTGTCCCTGACACTCCATTCTGGTTGCAGGTACAGTATGCAATCTTTATTGACTTTGGCCGCCTGTTCCTCGGCAAAAATCAGATCGTGCTTATTGTAAACAATAACTTTAAGCTCATGGGCCTTATCATAGATCGGACCTTCCGGAAGTTTGTTCTTTTTAGGGGATAGGCATATCCAATCCCAATGACCGGTCAGCTCATAAGCCCCGGAAGTTTCAATGTGGATTTGCAGGCCTTTATCCTTCAGCGCTTGCGTTAAAGGTCCCATATCCCAGGTAAGGGGTTCCCCACCCGTGATCACGATAGTTTTAGAATATTTAACCGCATTCCCTACGATCTGTTCAATGGCCGTTGGTGGGTGGGTTTCAGCATTCCAGCTCTCTTTAACATCACACCAATGGCAGCCCACGTCACATCCTCCTACACGGATAAAATAAGCAGCCGTTCCTTTGTGGAATCCTTCTCCCTGTATGGTATAGAATTCCTCCATTAGCGGAAGCATCAGCCCTTTATCTACCTGCTCTAAAATCGTTGTTGTCACCATGGCGCAAAGATACGGTTTCAACCATAGTTTACGGGTCAAATAAGGCTAATTTTCGGCACGCTTCATGGACGTTACAAATAAAAATTACCCTATTTTTATCAAAAATAACCAAATGACCACCAAAGAAGCATTCAAGACCCATATAGAAGAGGGCTATGCCACTAAAGGTGAGGCCATAATTATGGGCGCAGCCATGCTGGACGGGGAAGCTGTAACCGGCGCTCATGTACGTATACCACTGAAAACCCTGAACCGTCATGGCCTGATCGCCGGAGCCACCGGTACGGGTAAGACGAAGACCCTTCAAGTATTAGCCGAAAACTTATCTGAAAAAGGTATCCCCGTATTACTGATGGACCTTAAAGGAGACCTCAGCGGTCTTGCGCAACCCAGTCCCGGGCATCCGAAAATAGATGAGCGACATGAAAGTATCGGGTTGCCCTTTACCCCCAGTTCCTTCCCCGTGGAAATCCTCTCACTGTCAGACCAGGATGGAGTTAAACTAAGAGCAACGGTATCTGAATTCGGACCGGTGCTACTATCCAGGATCCTGGATCTATCGGTGACCCAGGAAGGTATTGTCGCGGTAATCTTTAAATATTGTGACGACCATAAACTTCCATTATTAGACCTGAAGGATTTTAAAAAAGTCCTGCAATACGCTACAGGTGAAGGGAAGAAAGAGTTCGCGAAAGAATACGGGAGAATCTCTACGAGTTCTACAGGGACCATATTGAGGAAAGTAATAGAACTGGAACAACAAGGTGCAGACCTTTTCTTTGGTGAAAAGTCCTTTGAAGTAGACGACCTCACCCGGATTGATGAAAATGGTCGGGGCTATATCAATATTATTCGGCTCACCGATATACAGGACAAGCCTAAATTATTTTCTACTTTCATGCTTAGCCTACTGGCGGAGATCTACGATCGTTTCCCCGAACAGGGTGATAGTGACAGGCCCGAGCTGATTCTTTTCATCGATGAGGCACACCTCATTTTTAAAGAAGCTTCCAAGGCCCTCCTGGAGCAGATAGAAAGTATTGTAAAGTTGATACGATCCAAAGGTATCGGCCTGTATTTTGTGACCCAGAATCCCACCGACGTCCCTAACGAGGTGTTGGCGCAGCTGGGTTTAAAAGTTCAGCATGCGTTACGTGCTTTCACTGCGCGTGATCGAAAAGCTATAAAACTTACTGCCGAGAACTATCCTGATTCCGAATTTTACGATACCAAGGAAGTGCTTACCTCCCTGGGTATCGGGGAGGCATTGATCTCTGCCCTGGATGAGAAAGGAAGGCCTACTCCACTCGCAGCCACACTGTTGAGGGCTCCCATGAGCCGGATGGATGTCCTGACTTCTACCGAATTAGAAGAGGTCATCGATAATTCCAAACTGGTAAGAAAATATAACGAGGTCATCGACCGCGAAAGCGCCTATGAACTCCTGACTGAAAAAATTGAGCTCGCTGAAAAAGAGGCTGAAAAAGAAGCCGAGCGAGAGAAGGAACGTCAACCTCGAAGCAGCAGTTCCAGGCGAAGAAGCACCCGCCAGGACCCCATTGTCAAAGTATTGACCAGTGCCACCTTTATTCGTGGAGTACTGGGTGTATTAAAAAAAGTTATCCGCTAAATTCCAATGAACAAAACAACTATGTCGGCAGCGATGGTTGCCCTATTCGCACTTTCAGCGTGCCAGAGTGAAAAAGAAAACAAATTTGAAATCGGTATTAACCATGTGGGATCCCTCCAAAACACTACTGCTGTTGCTGAATTGGAAGGTATCTTTTCCAGTGATTCCATGGTCAGGGACACTCCGGCTTTCGGTATCAGTGATCCCCGTATCAAGGTTTACGAAAAAGGGGGCGATCACCTATTGACCCTAACCCCAGGCACAGATAGCCTGAAGACGATAGAGAACATCAACATCCACGACCCACGATTCAGAACTGAAGAAGGTGTTAGCCTAACAAGTACGTTTAAAGATATCAGGGAGAACTATTCTATCAAAAAACTGGTTACCTTCAGGAACAATGTAGTGGTTTTCATCAAAGAGAATGATGTTTATTTTACCATTGACAGGAAAGAACTTCCGGAAAACTTACGCTATAACCCCGATGCGAAGATAGAAGCCGTACAAATCCCTGATGCGGCTAAGATCAAGTATATGATGGTGGGCTGGGAATAAGGCCCCCTGAACAAAAGACACACTGTATGAACCCATTCTTACATTCCATCCTGCTTGAACGAGCCAAGCGAAAACTCATGAAGAAACACCAGGGTGTCTATACACAAAAGGACCTGGTCAGTGAAATACGTATAGAACAGGTAGAACTGGTTCATTTCCTGAAAGAATTACTATACCTGATGATCGGAGTTGCCTCTGCCGGTTTTGGATTAAAGGGTTTTTTACTGCCAAACGATTTTATCGATGGAGGCGCCACTGGTTTGTCACTATTGATCCGGGTGCTCTCCGGGTGGCCCTTGGGTCTTCTCCTACTGATCGTAAACCTCCCGTTCATTGTCCTTGGTGCAAGAAGCATAGGACGGAAATTTGCGATCAAGAGCATTGCTTCTATAATTGCCCTCGCATTGGTGGTTCATTTTATTCCGTACCCCGTAGTTACTGATGACAAGCTGTTGATTTCTGTATTCGGAGGATTCTTCCTCGGGCTGGGAATTGGAATGGCGATGCGTGGCGGTGGAGTGATTGATGGCACAGAAGTATTGGCGATTTACCTGAGTCGGAAATGGCATATTACCGTTGGAGATTCCCTGCTACTGATCAACCTGGTCATCTTCTCCGCCGGTGCATACCTACTGGGAGTAGAAACGGCTCTATACGCAATTCTGACCTACCTTGTTGCAGCGAAAACGGTGAATTACGTGGTAGACGGTGTTGAGGAATATATCGGGGTTACCATTATTTCTGATCAGCACGAAGCGATCCGGGTTATGCTTACCGAAAAAATGGGTAGGGCATGTACCATTTATATGGGAAAACAGGGTTACAGCAAATATGGAGGTAGCCGGAAGGAGACTGAAATCATTTATACCGTAGTCACAAGGCTTGAACTGGCTCGCCTGAGTACCGAAATTGATAAGATTGATAAAAAGGCTTTTATCGTAATGGATTTGGTCAAAGACCTGAGAGGCGGAATGATTAAAAAGAGACCTTTAAATATTTAATTATTATTCGCCCCTATAATCACGGCAGCTTCACTATAATTTATAGAAAAATTCTTTGCTGCAACGCAGTCGTTGACGGGGCCAAGCCCCCTCCCCTTGCGGTTAATTTAAGGTTTTAGACTGCAAAAAACATGCATATGGAATCCAAATTTGGATGGTCTGTATTTTCGTATTTTTGACCGTTCAGTGCTTTCTATGAAAAAACATATTCAGAAATACGTCCCTAGGGTCTACGGCATCGTCTTTAACACTCTATCTTACGTGCATCCCGATCTTGCCGCAAAGCAGGCTTTTAAAACTTTTTCAAAAGTCAGGAAAGGCAGACCTACCGACGAACAGCAAGAATTTTTAGGTCAAGCCAGCATATCTAACGAAGTTATTTCCGGTCATCAAATACAGGTCTACCATTGGCCAGGACCGGGTGAAACCGTACTCCTGGTTCACGGTTGGGAAAGTAACAGTTCCCGTTGGAAAAACCTCATCCACTACCTGAGGGAAGCCGGTTTTAATATCATTGCCTTTGATGCTCCCGGCCATGGTAATTCTACAGGTAAATACCTCCATGTTCCTTTGTATTCAGAATGCGTCGCATTTATGGCAGATAAATACCACCCTAAATTCGTTATCGGTCATTCCGTTGGGGGTATGACCACCCTATATACTCATTACAGGATACCGAGCCTCCCCATTCAAAAGATCGTGACCATTGGTTCCCCCTCAGAATTCCACGAAATTATGGAACACTTTAAATCCCTGCTGACACTTAACGAGAAAGTGATGCAATCCCTGGAAGCTTATGTATCTGCCAGGTTTGGTGTCCGTATTGAAGAGTTCTCTTCTGCCCGTTTTATAAAAGAAAGTAAGGTGCCCGGGCTATTGTTCCACGACCGCTTTGATTCCATTACCCCTTACCATGCCTCAGAAAGCGTTCACAAGCATTGGCAAAACAGTATGCTGGTCACCACAGAAGGTCTGGGTCATTCCATGCATCAACAAGAAGTGAATGAACAGATCATATCCTTTTTACAGCAATAGACTCTACCATAGCCTTTAACAGTTGTTTTAGAATTTGAGATGGTGGCATTTCTTATATTTAAAATAAAAACTAAGATGCCTAAAGATAATATTCCATCAGTAAAGAACGAAGAGCAATATGAAGCGCTCCGGGACAAAGGCTATAGTAAAGAAAAAGCCGCCCGTATAGCCAATACAGAGGATTCCGGCGTAAAAGGAGGCCACGCATCCAAATACGAAGACAGGACCAAAAAAGAGCTCTATGAACAAGCCAGGGAGATCGGTATAGAAGGTCGATCTAATATGACTAAAAAAGAATTAATTAAAGCGTTGAGAAATCATTAAACTCTATGAATACCATAACACCTTTCCATGTTGCAATTCCCGTTCATAACCTAGATGAATGCCGGGCCTTTTATCGTGATGTCCTTGAATGTGAAGAAGGAAGAAGCAGTGATCACTGGGTAGATTTTAACCTTTTTGGTCATCAACTCGTCATTCATTATAAACCAAAATCGAACGAAGAGTTACATGCAAATCCTGTCGATGGTAAACAAGTACCGGTTCCACATTACGGGGTGGTACTTCCCTGGGATACCTTCCAGGATTTTGCAGATAAGCTACAGGGGAGGAACATGGAGTTTGTCATAGAACCTTATATCCGTTTTAAAGGGGAAGTAGGTGAACAAGCCACCATGTTCTTTCTGGACCCTGCCGGAAACGCGTTGGAATTCAAAGCTTTTAAAGACATGGACCAGCTGTTTGCCAAATAATTTACACCTACCACGTTTACAGCGACTTAAAGGTTAAAATCGTTGATTTTCGCATGATTATTCTTTACCTTAAATAGGTATTCTAAACAACTTAATCATGGAAAAAAAAATTATCGCCGTAGTGGGGGCTACAGGTGCACAAGGAGGCGGACTTGTCAACGCCATACTGAGCGATCCTGACCAGGAATTCGGGGTGCGCGTTCTTACGCGTGACCCCAAATCTGACAAAGCAAAAGCCCTGAAAGAGAGAGGAGCAGAAATTGCTCATGCCGATGTCAATGACAAGGAAAGTCTTATAAAGGCTTTTAAAGGAGCTTATGGAGCCTTTTGTGTTACCTTTTTCTGGGATCATTTTTCCGCAGAGATCGAGATGGAACAAGCCAGGTTAATGGCCGAAGCTGCAGAAGCGGCAGGATTGGAACACCTTATCTGGTCTACCCTGGAGGACACCCGGAAATGGGTACCCATAGAGGATAAGCGCATGCCTACCTTACAGGAAAAATATAAGGTTCCTCATTTTGATGCCAAAGGAGCCTCAGACAAATATTTCAAGGATTCAAAGGTTCCTGTAACACTTTTAAGAACTTCGTTCTATTGGGAGAATTTTATCCATTTTGGAATGGCTCCGAAAAGAGGTGACGATGGTACCCTGTCACTGGTGATGCCTTTAGAAGAAGCTAAAATGCCCAGCATGTGTGTCGAGGATATCGGTCGTTGCGCACTGGGAGTATTTAAGGCAGGGAAACAATACCAAGGGAAAACCATAGGGATCTCTGGTGAATTCCTGACAGGTAAACAGATGGCAGAAACCTTCAGCGAGGTATTTGGTGAGAAGGTCAAATATGTTTCCGTACCTCATGATGTATACAGAGGATTCGATTTCCCGGGTGCAGATGATCTTGGCAATATGTACCAGTTTAAAGTAGATTTTGAAGAGGTTTACTGTGCCAACCGCGACTTAGAACTGTCCAGGAAATTAAATCCGAAATTAGAGACATTTCACGGATGGCTCGTCCGGCATAAGGAACAGATTCCCATGGAAACCCAAACCGCTTAAATATAAGCCCGGTGGTGATTTTGCTACCGGGTTTTTTTTGATCAATTCATTTATTTAGTTCTGTGTAAAATTGCCACAACCACTGAATTCATGTTTTAATCCATCATTTTTATGGAACTGTACCAATACCGTGCGGTTCAGTACATCACCTTTCCCTGCACTGGTACAGCTTCTATGCTTTGAACGTATGATTACCTCTAAACCGCCATGGTTCGTATCGGCTGAATAAAGCCTTGTATCCCCCTCATCCTTGATCTCTTTCACAGTGAAGCTGATATCCTTTAGACCCGGGGTGATACTCGAAAAATGTATGGAGTCCCCACTTATTCGCAGCGACCAGAAGGGTTCGCTTCCTTGCGCCTCCAGTTTAGCTGACTGCATCTCTACCTTCTTTTGCAATTCCTGATGTGGAGAGGTGGAATTATCTTTTTCAGAATGCTTTTCCGGACCGCAACCCAGACAAAGGAAGAACAGCCCCGTAAATATAAAAGTGAATTTAATAGTATTCATAACCGCCTGTTTACCACAAATGAAGCAATCCTGGCTTTGATTGTCAAGTTGTGCCCGTCATACCACCAATAATCCTTGGGTTCGCTTCAATCTATAGATCTACCATACCAAAACTCTAAACCTCAACGTTATATTAGTAGTAACTCGGTAATCATACCTACTAAATTAGTGAGTCATGCGAATGCTGATCATTTATGTCATCTTACTCCTCTGTTCTATCCTGGCTTTTGCCGGGTGTACCAATGA
>JABDLH010000064.1 GCA_013003145.1 Flavobacteriaceae bacterium
TTCTTGTTCCGGTGCCCGCTTTTGTGCTGTTCAAAACGCTCTTTTGGAGTCTTGCTGCTCATGCCCACATACAGGCATTCCAGCACCCCGTTAAACTGTGGGTTCGCAGCCCGGAATTTTGCGTTCTCGGTAAATACCCGCTTGGAGAGTTCAATGACATACACACGGTATTCTGTTCTGGGCATACTGGAATTTTCTGATGTCCCCAAAGATATGACATCGGGTCTAACGAATGGGAAGAGCAGTTGGTTAGAGTTCTCTTCTCGGAATATATCCCTCAGGAAATGTAGCCCGGCTTAACCTCCCTCTTTTTCCTTAAGGGGATATATTTTTTATACGTCAGGCACCTCCAGGCCCATTCCAGCGGGCCATATTTAAAATAGCTCAGCCATAGCTTGCTATACAGTACCTGAAAGCAGAACACCCCCATGGCGATTAGTAATGATTGGGAAGGACTAAAGGTTTCATATAGCGATAAGCCCAGGGAAGAAAACAGGAATAAACCGATCACACTTTGGGCAATGTAATTGGTCAGTGCCATCCTGCCGGCATATTTTAAGGGGTTCAGTACAAATCTGAATTTGGTTTTGTACCAAAGCCAGCCGATGAGCCAAAGGTAAAATAAACCCATAAGCACATCGCTCACAATCATGGCTTTGATGAGGTAGGGCCTTAATATGGGGTTGGAATACCACTCGTAGCCCGGTAACAGGAATAAAAAGATCAGCCGGTAAGCGTTTGTGACCAGGGTTAGGAGAATAAGTGGTTTTTTGATACGATCAATAAATGTTTCCAGCTTGTTGTAAATCTTATTCTTCCCCAGGTACAGCCCTAACAGGAACATAGATAGTGCCATAGGTCCCAGGTATCCGAAAAGCATGGGGATGTTCGCCATATATTCCCGGAGGCGTAATACCATGCCCTCCATATAGCTACCCCGGCTGATGATCCTGTTCACTTCTGCCCCGTCATAAACTGCCAGGAAGGATTCGGGCCGGAAATGAAAAAGTTCAAACAAGGATTGGAACAGGGGGTCATAGAAAGGGAACAATATGAAGAATAATGCCAGGCTGAGGATGAGCTTGTTGGATCGTTTTATAGACACGGTGACCAGCAGGCCCAGTAAGGCATAGAGATTAAGCACATCCCCGGACCAGAGAAAAATAATATGTAAGGCACCGATCAGGAATAGTATAAACATCCGCCTGCCAAAAAAGGAGAAGCTGAAGTTGCCATTCTCTTTCAGTTTAACCGCCTGCATGGCGATTCCTAGACCAAAAAGCAGGGAAAATATGGGGAAGAACTTGGTGTAAAAGAACAACTGCAGTATCCGTTCCGAAAACTGGTCAATTGCCGAGGTCCACTGTTTTGCGAATTCGTCCTGGTTCAGGAAGGTCGAGTTCATGATCACGATATTCACCACGAATATCCCGAAGATAGCGAAGCCCCTGTAGACGTCTAACAGGCTTATCCTTTCTGTTCCTCTGGTGGGTTGAGGATTTACATCATTTTCCAACGGAAGGCTAGCTGAGATTGATTAGGCGATGTAAAATAGTAAAAAACCGGGTCGTTCTTAGCTTAAACTCATTTAATCGGTTTAAGCGAAGTGGCTCAACGTGCAGCAGTAGTCTATAGCACGATAAGAAAAATAAGCGCTGTGATAATGATGCATAGAATTAATAATAGGTACTCTCTTCGCTTATTCTCCTTTGCATCTTTACGGATTCCATCAATGACTGCTTGTACCTGGATAGCGGAAAATTCGGGGAAATAAGATTTTTCGATACTTTGTATGCCAGAGTAAATAGCTTGCCGGTTTTCAGCTTGGAATTTCTGACGGTTAGAGGGACGCAACGACTTATTTTGTCTGATGCGTTTGATCATATCCAATATATGCCCGGCAGAACTCATAATTGTTTTTACTGAATATAGTAAATATTCTCCATATAAAAAAATATAAGTCCTTGTCTCGAGATAAAAAGAAGAACAACTTTTTAGATTTTTATTCCCAGTCTGGGAAGCTTTTTTACCTCGTGATAAGTCAGGGCCGCCCTGATACATTGTTTTAATTCCTTCACGGGTAAGTCTTCATGTAATTGCATCACAATGGCCCTGTTCTTCTCATAGGTAAGACGGCTGCCGAAGACAGCCCTGAAGGTTTCTACAAGCCTGCTGGTACACTTAAAATAAAGGGCGTACTGATCCGGTTTTTTGGGTTTCCAGTCCATCCGCAGGGTACTGCCGCCTTTAGTTATATAACTGGGCTCTCCCCATTTCAAGGTTTCCTCTATGCGGTCCAGGCCATCAATTTCCCTGGCTGTTTCCAGGACCAGCTCCCGGAGAGCCCGCATTTTCCCGGCAGCATCCCCAGGGTAATCCCGGAAAACTTCTTTCACTCTTGGATCGCTATAAATTTCTAAACCGGGCATACTCCTTTAATACATTTATTCCCAGTGCTGCAGGTCTTCACTGTACAGTGTTTCCCTGAACTCTGCGGGTTCCTTATCGTTTAATAGTTTTAGTCCACCTCTTTCTTTTATAATTTCCTGGAAGTGATCCTCCCGTTTTTCAAATTGAGCTCGGTTAGCATAGGTGGTGATCAGCACCAGGTCATATTGCCCGCTATCTGCAGCCGACCTTTCAAGTACCTCATAGGAATGGATATATCCTTTTTCTCTGGCGATTTTGCGCAGAACCCGCCAGTTAT
Organism: Flavobacteriaceae bacterium; assembly: GCA_013003145.1. Classification (GTDB taxonomy): domain Bacteria; phylum Bacteroidota; class Bacteroidia; order Flavobacteriales; family Flavobacteriaceae; genus Zeaxanthinibacter. The sequence goes on from JABDLH010000064.1 coordinate 2,708, forward strand.
TTTGGTAATAATACCGGGCTTCTTCAATATTACCATCGAGAATTTTTACAAAATCCATGCTGCTGATCTTTTCATCCGATTGGGCATGCAGCACACTACCAATACTCAATAATAACAAGGCTAATAGTAATTTCATCTATTTTAGTTTGGTTTAATAGTTGTTTGGGTTTCGGGCTCTGCAAGCATCCAATTCCTGTGTTTTAACCAGATTGTCCTTTTCCTGATTTCCAGGGGTATGCCTTTTTTCTTCTTATACAGCAGGGTCAGGATAATGATCAATAATACGGTTATCAGGCGGAAAACATTGGCATAGGTGCTACCCATGGCATTCTCACTGACGGCGAACAGTTCCCAGGAAAGGTTCATAAACAAGTGAAGACAAATATGTACCCAGATATTGTATCCCCATTCCACGAACATCCAGGCAAAGATGATCCCACCTATAAAAGTGATAAGAAAGATCAGCAATAGCTCGGTCATGTCCGTACTCTGGTATAAATGCACCAGGCCAAAGAGCAGGGCACCGAGGAAGACCGATAAGATAAACCCCAGCCTACTGTAACGATACAATTGCCCGAATAAAAATCCCCTGAAATATAATTCTTCGAAGAAGGCCGCAGCCAATACACCTATAAAAATATCGTCCCAGGAAAGTTCGGAGTTGAAATTAAAAAACAGGGCATACCCTATAAACATGGGGAGGGTACAGATCAGGGCAAAAATTACAGCTTTAGGGAATGAACCGTTTAATCCTAGGACTTCGAAAAAGTTTTTCTTCGGGTGTAAGAGCAAAACACCGACGAAAATCGGGATGCCAAAGATTGCATAAGCCAGGATATGGCTGATACCGAATTGCTGAATCCCTTCATTCAGCCATCCCCTTACCGTCCTGAAATAGAGATCATCTATAAAAAAATAGAGCGCAAAAGAAAACAGGGTAATCAGGAGTACGCTACGGGTTCTGTCCATATTCCAAGTTTTTAGAAAACCTTTTGTTCTTTCAGTATCAGCTGCGCTTTTCCACTTCTATCCGGATAAATTCCGGCAGGTAGTTTGGAGTACACCCTTTGGGCGCTTTCTCATCGCTGTAGAGACCTAATTTCTCGCCGAGAGCGATACAACGTTCCCGGTACGAATGATCAAAAATACCGATCCAGGCAGCTGTAAAATTCATGGCCCATTGTACTTCGGGAGCTTCGTTCTGCAGCTTTTTTTCAATAGTTTTCAGTAGGTAGGCGGTGTTGGGAGGTGGAGTCTGCCCTGTCCACCGTAGGCGGGCCTGGTAGTACCAATAGAGCCTTCGCTGTAATACGGACCGGCTTTCTTCCCAGGATTCCATCAGGGCAATGGTCTTCTTGTCTTTGCTTAGCTGGTTGGCCATCAGCCAATCGGCCAGGTGGGTGCGTTCCTTCTCGCTGTGTTCTTCCATATCTGTAGTCAGCTTATCGATGAGATCTTGTGTCAGTAACTTTTTATCCATAATAAGGATTGCTAACTGTCGAGGCATAAAATTCCCGCTACTCCAGAGTTCCATCGCCAGTTCATGGTCTTTCTTGATCTTCTTAGCGATCTTCCGGAGATCCCCAAGCTTGGTGTCCTCCTGACTAACCTCGGCACAAATTTTCTTGGCTTTTGATGATAATTCCGTGATCATAATCTACTAAATATTGCTACCCTCCATTTTTACTAATTCTGTAATTGTTGCGGAACCGATTTCTAATGATTTTCTATGCTTTTAAGTCATTTAGGGTCCAGGCTCATCACGTAATCATAACTTTCGTTCAAAAGTTCCACCATCTTTTTGTCGTCGGTAAGCATATCTTCGGGAATCAGCACATAGCCGTGCATGACCGAATTGTAGGATCGGAAGAGGGACGAGTTAAATTCTTCGATGTATTCTTCCTGTACGTCTTTGGAGAAGCGAATCCCTAGATCACCGGCTTTATTCAGCAGGGAGAACA
>JABDLH010000076.1 GCA_013003145.1 Flavobacteriaceae bacterium
GTCACTGCCTCTGATCCCTCCAGGTTTACAGTAGAACCATCGAACGGGACTTTAACTATCCCCGCCGGACAATTTTCCGCGGATATAACTATTACCCCTATCGACAATGTTTTGGTAGACGGCAATATGGATATTGTGCTGGAAATTACTTCCGGAAGCAGCGTGCCTGCAGGGATAGGCGGCGAAGGATTACAAGCGGCTACCAAGACCATTACTTTGGTCGATGATGACTGCCCCGTAGATCTGGCTCAATTTACCGGTACATTTGATGTAGATGAAGTTTTTACTTCTGGCTTAAACGAAGGTCTTACACTTGCAGGTGCTTTTGGACAAAGCTATCAGCTTGAACTAACTGCGCAACCAGGAGATGCTACGGGTACAAAGGTGGTAATAACCAATTCGCCCGGATTTGATCAATACATTCCCGATGGGACAGTATTTACATTGCAAGCGTGTCCCGGCACAGTAGATTGGGAAACCAACCCCTTGAATATCGGCTTATTTGCCGATATGACTATCGAGGTTTCTACCTTTAATGAAGGACAGGGTACGGTTATCGCTGACGGACCTCTTGGAGGTTTTGGCCCTTACCAATTTGTATTGAGTAAGCAATAGGATAACGTCAATAAAATAATTACTAATAAGCCCCGTTTTACACGGGGCTTTTTTTATAGGTTCTCATAATAGTCCAGGAGTTGAAGAACCTCTGCTTCGGATTTGAGCTTGAGCTTATATTCCTTTACATATTTTTCAACCGCTTTCCTTTTAGTCGATAACTGGTCCAGTACACTTTTTTTATTTAATTTGATTTCTACAGGCTTAGCATCCCCAATTCCGAGCAAATAGAAATCTTCGCGCTCAAATTTAGGTGGTTGGCCTTTTGAATAGGAAGAGGTAGCCTCTTTAGCTTCTCTCAATACAACCTGCTGTTTCAAATAAAAGGAGGTAGCTCCTTCCTTCAGCACCGCTGCGTATCCTTTTTGAATTCCATTCTCGGAATCATAGGCTATTATCTTGTAGAGCATACCATTTAACTTGGCAGCTACGTAATCTCTTTTAATCAGGGAGACGGCCTTATTGTTTTCCTGCATCTCTATCTCATCGTGAAATGCATTATACCGCATATAAGCGGTATAGGAATCATCGTCTTTTACCAGTACAGTACCCAGCTTAAATTCCTCATCTAAATAGGGAGAGCCCAGTACGTTGACGGGAACATTAATATTGCCGCTTGCAGTATTTTGTATATAAGCCGTGGGCGGGTTGTACCTTCCGTCTTGTGCGGAAATTGTGAGTGCTATGCCTAGCGAAATACAAAAAGTTGTAATAGTTGATTTCATAAAGTATTTTTTAAGTATAGCCGCAAGTATCGGGCCAGAGTAAAGTTATAATATTGGGCTGTAAATTTAATTCACCTTGAACTGGAATATCTCAGAGGAAGAAGAATTCCCGGCACTATCATTGGTTACTACCTTCCAGTAATATACCGTGTCGGTGCTTATATCAACAGTTAGTGTAGTTTCGGTAGTGTTCTCCTGAAGTGTTACCGGATCCGGATCAGTCCCGAAGAATACATCGTAAGAAACGATATCATTATCTACATCACTGCCAGACCATTCCAGTGATACAGATGAGGTTGCGTCGATGTTAGCGCCTCTTGCAGGATTCACTGCTTCAGCCGGGAAAGGGGCATAATTGGTAATCCCCGGGCCTTCGTTATAAAATTTCCATGTTGCACTGTTGGCAGTTGCAGCGGTGCCGTTTGCCCTGGACACTACAAACCATTCATACGGTGCTCCCCTGGTAATGGTAATATCGGCAGAATTGGTGTTGGAGTTAAAATTGGAGGTATTCCCGCTATTCAATTCCCTTAAGTTTACCTCATAGGTATCTGAGTTCTGGGCGTTGTTCCAACGAAATGTTACCCTGCTCTGATTTTCGTTTAAGATCTCCCCTTCATTGCATTCTGTGTTATTATCCGGAAACACCAGGGTTGCCGCTGATGGATCAGGGACCGTAGGTGCCGGAGGTGGAGGTGGGTTTCCCCCTGAGTCGCCTCCGCTACAAGACCATAAAATCCCGGCAAACATCACTATATAATACCAATTCTTCTTCATCGTTTCACAATTTTGTAATTCAGCAACTTAGATTCAGTCCTGACATTCAGGAGGTAAATACCATTGGGCAGGGCATCTACGTTAAAGTCAACTTCGTTATTCTGTAAAGGTAACTCCTTGCTAAATACATTGACTCCGTTCAGGGTAAACAGGGAGACTTTTGCTTTCTGAAAGCGGTCCTTCCCCAGGTAAACATTTAGCCTCCCCGTGGCTACCGGGTTCGGGTAGATTATCACATTTTCACTTAGCACAATAGTTTCCTGATAACTTCCCTGGCATGGTTGTTCCGTGCTTACCTTCAAATTGTTTTCCACCCGTTCAAGCGGGAGTGTAATTTGGTTCTCGGTGGTAGTAACTACCTTACCATTCAATTCAATTATGTAGCGCTTGCCTCCCCGAAGGTCAATGGTGACCTTGCCGTCCAGGTTGCTAATTTTGGAGGAGACAGATAAAGGTTCCGGATCTACTACCTGCAGGTTAAAGCACTGCACGTATCCCGGTTCGCTGCTAATAGTAAAGCAGAGAGAATACGTTCCGGCCGCCAGGCCTGTAAATGATGTTGTCTCGGTAAAATCCTGAATGGTATCCCCTGTAGCATCGGTAAGGGTGGCCGTGTAGTTAAGGGACTCAACGGCTTCAACTATAATTTCTCCTGTTGCTTTCCCAATACACGTTGTTCCCTTGGTCTGTACCCTGAAATTTGTGGGAGGGAGTGTAAATACTGCACAGCCGCTGATATCTACCGTGGTTCCTTCAGGGGTATCGGGGCATTGATCCTCCCCATTGGGAACCCCGTCATTATCTGAATCGTCATCACAGACATCGCCAATACCGTCAGCATCGGTGTCTGCCTGATCGGCATTAGCGGTAAACGGACAGTTATCTTCTGTATCTATGATACCATCATTGTCGTCATCCGGGTCGCAAGCATCGCCTTCGGCGTCCATATCGTTGTTCGCCTGGTCTGCATTGGCTATAAGCGGACAATTATCATTAATATCCAAAATGCCGTCATTGTCATCATCATCATCGTTCTGTGTCCCTTCAATTACAAAGTCGTCTATAACAGCCCCTTCCTGGGTCACCGCAGGATCAGAATGGAAGACAATCCTGAAGACTACATTAGTCTCATTGGTAAGGTCAACTTCTCCGTTTGCGGCATTTAAAACAAAATCGTAAACATATTCCGTCAGGGTAGGATTACTGCCGGTCCACTGAGCTCCCGGGCAATTCTGGCAGTCATCGTCAGTGCCTGAGCTCACATTGGTTCTATCGCTGTCATACCAGTTCGGGAGGCTGTTTAC
>JABDLH010000087.1 GCA_013003145.1 Flavobacteriaceae bacterium
GCCTTATAGTGTTAACCCTGGCACGACATTCGGAGCCGCCCACCTCTGGGAACATGCGGATCTGTCTCCGGCCCTATCGTCAACGATATGGTATCTCTTCGCCGAACTGGATATTAATCCCTTAGGAGCTAACGACAAAGATTTACCTAACTCGGACAAATTCTGGAAAGCTTCTATTTAGAGGGTATTTTAAAAGTCACTTCACGGATACCAGGTTAATAGTTGTTATCTCTTTGGCCTTAGTCCAAACAAATACAATTTTTTAGAAATCCTTTCTCTCGGCTCGGTGAAGTAATCTCCATACTGGAAAAACTGTCCATAACATTAAAACACACAGTGCTATTATAAGACCAGATTGGGTGCCAAAAAATTTTTGAAAAACTGCACCAGTATACCCCAATAGTGCAGCGATGTCTAATTTCAGCAATATCAGTATTCGTGAAAGATCTATCGGGTTAAGCATGGTTGCAATTATGGAAAAACGATCTAAGGGATATTCTTCAAATACTATCAGGGAGAGTAAAAATAGCCCATCATATATAACAGCCATAAATAGCCAGAGTAGAACCGTATATCCAAACCCTTTTATTTTATTATCCTGTGAAATAGCAATATTGAAGGATAAGGCCGTAAAGATAAAACTCAGTGAAGTTCCAATTAGTAAAAGCAAACTAAAGTCCCAAATTACACCGCTCTTAAACAGCCCGTATATAAGGAAGGGTAACCCCAGGCCAATGATTAGGCTGAGAGAAAGAGAACCTGCCACCCCAAGATAAAGGCCTAAAAAAATAGAACTCCTCCGTATAGGTTGTGCAAGTAACAAATCTGTAAATTCTTTAGAATTATAATAATACATGATTCCAAAGATGGTGCCTATCAAAGGAACGAGAACCACGATGATATTCATCAAAGTAATCACTGCCTTGGACAGGTCGTTATTCAGAAACAAGAGAACAAACCCCAGCATTAAATAGAAAAGCAAATAGACATAACTCCATCGACTTCTCATCAGGTCGTACACGCTGTACTTAAGGATTTTAAACATAGACTTTAGTTGTTGCTATGGCCGCTATAGCGTGCTCCACATCGTTTTCACCAGTTAGCTCTTTTAGCGAATTAATACTTCCTTTGAAGTAAATTTTACCTTCTAAAAGATACACGATCTCGTCTGCGATTTCCTCTACGAATTGCATAATATGAGAACTAAGTAAAATGGTTTTACCCATCTCTTTCTCTGTCCGAATAAGACGTTTCAAACTGATGAGGGATGAGGGATCCAGACCTGTTGTGGGTTCGTCCAGTATAAGAAGTGAACTGTCAAACATAAAGGTTAAAACCAGGTTGACTTTTTGCTTGGTGCCTCCCGATAAGGTAGACAGCTTTTTATCCAGGTAGCTTTGCAGTTCAAATAATTTTACCAGCTCCGATTCCTCAGACGGTTGACCCCTCAGATCCTTGATCATGGAGAGAAGCTCCTTTACCTTTAGATTTCCTGGGAAGTCGGCGATTTGTGGCAAATAATTGATTTGTTCCCTGTACACCCATTTCCCCCTGATAGAATGGCCGGAGACGCTCAGGCTACCCTGATCTGGTAATACCATTCCTAAAATACATTTAATAAGAGTACTCTTACCAGAACCATTAGGTCCTAAAATGGCATAAATACCCCCCGCCTCAAAGTTCAGTTCCACCCCTTGCAGCACCTTATTTTTACCGAATTTTTTATGCAGGTTTTCTATTAATATCATAGTTTCTGTTTCATGAGTGGGTAAGCATCAACCAGGTTATCCGGAGTGAAAGCAGGAGAGACTTTTTCAGAGAAATCTATAAGGTCCATGAAAAAACTTCTTAACAGCACAATGGTCTCAGGAGTCCGGTTCACAATATAAGAGAACAACTTTACCGGCCTGTAAGGAACATCGCCAATACCATTCTTATCCAGATCATATCCGGTATACTCGCTCCAGTAATTCCTTTTAAAGACATTGTCGTTTATGTTACTATTATACGACAGGTCAAAAGAGTTGTTAATAAAGCTATTCCCACTAAAAGTATTTCCATAGCAAGCTCCTCTGACTTTAACTGCCCAACCATTTCGCCTGAATAAATTGTTGGAATAGCTCACCCTATTCGCACCTTCAACCTGTATACCAATAGTGTTTTCCAGGAAATGATTGTCTAAAATTTCAGAATCATTTATTTCCTTCAACAACAACCCGAATGCTGCAGTTCCCCAATTTTCTTTAAATACGTTCCGCTTCATTATGATCTTTTTCGAAAACATTACGGCCACGCCTGCACCGTTATTCACAAAGGAATTCCCCTGATATATGTCATTGTTAGAAAACATGAAGTGAAGTCCGTAACGTACGTTATTTTTACTGGTATTACCGGTTATATTAATGTTATCGGAAAATTCCAGGTAAATTCCATCTCTCACCTTTTCGATATGATTATGAATCACTTCAATAAAAGTACAATGCCACAATTGTATCCCATTTCCAGAATTGAATTCTTCCTCAGCGTCACCCTTTACAATGTTATTGAGCACTTTACCCCGGGTTGCCTTCTCTAAATAAATACCAAAGAACAAATGCTCCAGTACCATATCCCGAATAATAAAATCTTTGGATTTTACGACCCGGATAGCAGCAAAATCCTTAGTATAGCTGGTTCCCACATTGATAATACGAATTCCACCTATTGTAACCTCATCGGATTGGATCGTCAGAATTTCCCCCTGATTCTGCCCATCAATGGTAGGCAGATCCTGTCCCAGAATTGTCAGGGGCTTTCTAATCTTGAGGTCAAATTCTTTATAGGTGCCTGCCTTTATTAATATTGTATCATAGGCTTGTGCACTATCAATTGCATCTGTTACGGTTTTGTAGGTGCAGGAATCACACACTTCTAACACCGCAGGGGGCCGAGCTCCATGCCACAGTACTCCAAGAAAAAGAAATAATAGTGTTATATGGTTCATCAATCAAGTTTATTAGGAAGATTATGCAATAGCATTTCGCTTTACATCCCGGATTTAAAATGTTCTCTCAGTGATACCCAATTAAATATATCTCCTGGGTGTATTTCCGATAATTTATCTGCCTCCGCTGCATTTTCAAAAGGAGTAAGAAAGGCGCCCATCGGACTTGGGAGGCTTTTGGCTATCAGGAATGTTCCGGAGTTCACATCCATCAATTTGCCGGGTTGATCAAAGGAATTGCAGAAATAACTGTTTCCTTTCATATCCTTTTCCAGGGAATAGTGAATCATACATTCCACAGCGTCAAAAGAATATATCTTCCCTTTTGAGCTGACGATCTGAGCAGCACGCTGTAAATCCACAATGGTCATGGAACAATATTGGCATTTGTCTGTACCGTAATCGATGGGCCTCGGACCGGTATTACAAGAATAAAAGGCCAGGATGATTACCAGGCTCACTAAACGGTATCTTAGCTTTTTCATTTTATCTTGTTCTTTTGCATGTTCCGACCAATAGCGTAGGCAACAAAGGCTAGGAGAATTCCAAGTCCAAAACTAAGAGCCCCGAAATGAGGATAGGAATGGGCTTTAAAATTCAGAATATCCTTAGAACCAAATAATGGCGGCTGAAATCCCATGGCCGAACCATCTGGATTCGTGAATTTAAGTATCGCTTTAGGGTCTAGATCATGTCCGTAATCATGTTCCCATAAGTAAAAATCATAAATTCCGGCAGCACTGAGCAGCACCATGAGAATCCCCCAATACAAGAACCATTTATACCCTGCTTTCCAAGCTAAAAGAAGCCCAAGTACTGTGGTGATAATAATGGTCACAGGAAAGATCTTGAACTCAGGGATTGCTTCTGGAATATATTTCATCCCTACGTAATGATTCATAAGGTTAATATTCTTGATGTCGTGAGGATTTTTATCTGCAAAATCATTGATATAGATATTCATCCCCAAAGGTGTTGGATATTGGGGTGCCTCTAGCGTGATCGTCCATAGGGGAAATACGAAGAGCAGCAATGGCAGCAATGCTGCTAGTGTCATAAAAATCCTAGATCTGTCCATATTCGGTTTAAACTTTTAACTAAGGGCAGGTTTTTACTCCTGCCCTGTTAAACACTAACTTTCTTTTATTAATCGCCTAATCCCCAGCTTAACTCAAGGTTGGATGTCTCGGGAGACACCCTGACATAACCCTGCATTTCCTGGTGTAGTGCAGAACAGAAATCTGTACAGTAGAAAGGCCATACTCCAACTTGTTTGGGCTCCCAAACAAAAGTTTCAGTCTGCCCCGGCATAATTAGTAACTCGGAAGTATTAGCGCCGATCATACTGATCCCGTGAGGTACATCATAATCTTGCTCCAGGTTGGTAACATGGAAATAAACCTTATCACCAACTTTAATCCCCTCAATATTATCAGGGTTAAAATGACTACGTATCATGGTCATATACACATGAACTTCCTTTCCATCACGAACTACCTTAACATCGGCATCCGTAGTGGCCGCATATTTATGCTTATTCTCGGTCAGATTAAAAATCTTTCTGGATCTCTCCGTAATCAGCTCAGCTGGGATTCCGGCGGCATAATGTGGTTCTCCGATTGTAGGGAAATCCAGTAAGAGTTCCATTTTCTCACCGGTGATATCGTATAGTTGCGCAGATTGGGTGACTTCGGGTCCGGTGGGTAAATATCTGTCCTTGGTGATCTTATTCATAGCCACCACGTACTTACCAAAAGGCTTTCTTGAATTTCCTCCCGGGATCATGAGGTGTCCTACAGAATAATAACAGGGTTGACGGTCCAGTACTTCCCAGCTACCGACCTTCCATTTTACCACCTCGGAGGAAATAAAGAAGGTAGTATAGCCATTACCCTTTCCATCAAATTCAGTATGCAACGGCCCCAAGCCGGCCTGTTTTACAGTCCCTGCCAGAACCTCTTCAAATTTTAGAATTGGGATACCATAGGCTTCACCATCAAATTGCTCGTTCTCAATTGCCGAAATCATTTTCTTGAAGGAGTGCACTGTGAGATCGGCCGAGAGCTTACCATTACCGACTATATATTCACCCGTAGGATCGACATCACATCCATGAGGAGATTTAGGGGTCGGTAATAAATACACCAGCCCGGGTAAACTTCCATCCAATACCCGTACCTCTTTTTTCATGGTAGAAGTTGCTGTATGGGTGTGTTCATCATACACATTGTGTGCGTAATTGGCAGGCATAGTGGTAAACTTGCCTTCTTTAATATATTCTTCTGCTTTTTTCCAATTCACTGCCGCGATAAAATCCTTGTCATTCTGGGACGCATTAACTTCCAAAAGAGTGCTGGCCTCCTCGGAATTATAGGTAGAAAAGAACATCCATCCATGTGAAGCACCTCTTCCAGGATGCGCTAGATCATAATCGAATCCGGGCATCAGGATTTGAAAAGATAAATCCATACCGCCATCTTCAGGATCTACACTGATAAATGACAATGATCCTTTAAAATTTCCCTTGTAATCCTTAATAGAAATATCCGCTTGGGGAATGGGCACCGAAAATCGGGTCCCGGCCACTACGTATTCCGTATTCTCGGTTACAAATGCAGAGCTGTGATTCCCTGCACAATTGGGAATCTCAATAATCTCAGTAGTTTCAAAAACAGAGAGGTCTATCTTTGCAATCCTAGGAGTATTATTCCCATTGATGAACACATACCGCCCGTCTAGTTCCCCATTAGTCTGTGAGATATCAGGATGATGTGAATCATCCCAAGGGACAAAGCCGTGGGAGGTTTGAAGCATGGGTTTGGTTTCTTCATTATAACCCCAAGCCTTTTCCGCATCTTGGGAGAATACCGGGATTACCTTAAATAGACGCCCGGAAGGAATACCGTATACTGAAAGCTGTCCACTGAACCCTCCTGAGATAAAGGCATAGAATTCGTCGTACTCCCCGGGAGCAACATATACTTTTTCCGCAGCGCTAGAAGCTAAGGCCCCCTTATTTTCAGAATCTCGATCTCCGCAGCTAAGAAATAAAATGAGACTACAGAGCATGACGGCACTTGAATAAATGATTTTTTTCATCGTTTTATGTTTAGTTGTTTTTTTCTTCACTGGGAGGGAGCATCACTTTATCTATGACATGTACTATTCCATTTCCTGCTTGGATGCTCGCAATAATTTTAGCTTCTCCCACGTAGACATCATCCCCCTCAACCTTAATCATTACATTCTGGTTGTTGGCCTGGCCTAGTTTGGTGAATTTTTTCAGAAATTCTTTTGAGTATTTACCGGGTGTCACGTGGTAAGTAAGGATGTTGGAAAGTGTCGTCTTGTTTTCTGGCTTCATCAGGTCTTCAACTGTACCAGTAGGTAAGGCATCAAAAGCGGCATTGGTAGGAGCAAATACCATTAATGGACCTGCATTGACTAGCGAATTCTCTAATCCTGCAGCTGAGACGGCAGCCACCAAAGTGGTATGATCATCTGATCCAATGGCAATATCAAGAACTGTGGGGGTAGAAGTGTCATCTTTAATAAATGCCTGGCCGGTTTTGGTGACATCTTCCCCATCAGAGCTGGGTTGGACTTCATCTGTTCTTACTTCATTTTTACAAGCCGAGCATAGCCCCAAGCAAAGTATTATAATCAATCCTGTGCGATAAAAATTATTGTTCATAATCCTACTCTTCTAGGGTTCTAAAATATTCAAGAATGGCCCTGGCTTGTTCTTCGGAAAGTCCTTGGTTGGCCATGGGGGAACCATTGAATTCGATCAACAGATCTTTGGCTATGGGGTCTTCTTTCACCATCTGTTCCGGGTGGAGTATCATATTCATTATCCATTCAGGACTTCTCCTTTTAAGTATACCGTTAGGTGCAGGTCCAATAAATTTTTTACCCACCCTATGGCATGCCATACAGTATTGCTTAAAAATCGCTTCTCCTTCTGCAGCCATGGCTTGATCTATTTCAGTGGGAAGTTCGACCTTTGTAATCCCCCCTACTCCCTTATTCTTTAGGTCCACAAGTTCAGAGGCTTTAACCCTGTCTGTCTCGGCTTCAGGGTTGCTGGTCGTGGATTCTTGTTTTTGCCTTTCCACGTTAAAGCCATCTTTTTTCTCTTCTGTTTTTCCCCCACAAGCTGCAAAAAGAAGTAGAGAGACTAATAGCAAGCCCATTCGATTTTTTTTCATGCCTAGTTTGTTTAGTAATTATCAGCTAAATGTAGATTTTACTTATTACGGGCAATATGACTTTGGTCATACCCTTTGATTTAGCCGAAATTCACACAATTTCAATTCAAAGTAATCCTTGATTAAAGCTTTGCAATAGGGCACTAAAAAAACCGGAAGACTATGCCTCCCGGTTATTATAACTTCGTTGGTAAATTAGAAAATTTACTGTTTTGCTAAGTTTACGGAATCTTAAAGGTTACAACAGGAATGTTGGAATGATTCGCAATATCCTCCCCTATACTGCCCATGAAGAAATGGGATAAACCCTTGCGGCCATGGGTAGAGATCCCGATGATGTCCGCATTGTAATCTTCGGCAAAATTGAGCACGCCCTGCTCTACCGAATAGTCCTGGTATATTTCCACCGATTCACCCGAAACGGCTTCCGATTGAAACTGGGAAATCTTTTGATAGATCTCACGGGAACTGAGGAAATCATCCCCCGGGGTATTTACAAATAACGGTTTCACATCCACGTTCAGCAACTGGGCAAAGTCCTTCGCTCGTTTATAGGCAGGTACGGATTCCATCTCAAAATCACTGGCAAAGATCATGGTCTTCGGCTGAAAGTCTTCAATCTTCTTTTTGATCACCAGTACCGGAACCGTAGAGTGACGTACTACTTTTTCTGCATTAGACCCTATAAAGAGTTCCTGTAAACCATCTGCCCCGTGCGATCCCATGACCACCAGGGAAGCACCGTGTTTTTCGGCCACTTCGTTTACCTCACTGAATACCTTAAAATGTTTAATTACCGGGGTGATCTTAACACCCTTAAGGAATGGTTTATCGAGGAATTCTGAAAGTCTCTTTTCTGCAAGTTTTAACAGGAATACGGTATGCTCCTGGTAGTAGCCTTCAGTCGATGAAATAATGGCCTGGTTGAGTTCCAGCATATGCAAGACCAGTATTTCTGAATCGTGTTTCTTGGCTAAAGAAGCAGCAACTTTCAGGGCATTCTCACTTTGTTCTGAAAAATCTAGAGGGACTATTATAGTTTTCATATTGTCGATTTTATTACACAAATTTAGTTTTTAGTCATATCCCCGAACATGACGATAATCATCAGATCCGGTTGTAGGAGTCCTTCATCCAGGGATAAGGCTCCCTTTTCATCCATAATCCCCTGGTAAAATCAGGGAATTCCTGTGGAGCACCATTATTCTCAATAGACACCTCCGAAAGCGGGGTTACGGCACTCCAACTGGCCGCGTCGTAAACATCAATAGAAGGCGCTATCCCGGCTTTAGCAGATTCGACAAATGCCTGGAGCACAAAGAAATCCATCCCACCGTGGCCTGCTCCTTCTGCATATTCCCCGTATTTTTTCCATAAGGGATGATCGTATTCTGCTAACCATTGCGATGCGTTTTCCCACTGATGGGCCGGCGACTTATCTTCTATATAAATACGATTGCCATCAACTTCCCAGATGCCGTTTGCTCCCTGCACCCTGAATCCAAGGGAGTACGGCCTTGGCAGGTTACAATCATGGGTAACGATTATGGTTTCACCATTGGTGGTTTCTATGGTAGAGGTGATCACATCGCCTTGCCTGAACTTCACCTTGGCATTGGGATGTTGCTCTCCCCCGTGTTTTACTACGTAGTTATGTAGTCCAATACCCTTTGAGGCGGTCGAGCTAATAGAGCGCAAACGGTTTCCCCTGTTAATATTGGCCATCACCGCGATAGGCCCCAGGCCGTGGGTAGGGTACACGTCTGCATTCCGCTTTACCGAATGCCAGGTCCGCCACCGGGCCTCTGAGATCGCCTTCTCACCAAATTCCACCCCCCCGCCATAGGGTTGTTTCCCATCATTGAATTTTACATGCCTGAGGTCGTGTTGGTATCCACATCTGAAATGTACCAGTTCCCCGAATACATCCTGCCGAACCATATTCAATACCGCCATGATATCCCTGCGATAGTTCACATTCTCCAATAACATCAGGTGAGTTCCGCTTTTCTCATGAGCTTCTACCAGGTCCCAGCATTCTTCCAGGGTATTGGCCGCAGAAACCTCCAACCCTGTATATTTGCCCGCTTCCATGGCATCTACCGCCATACGGGTGTGCCATAACCAGGGCGTGGAAATGATCACGGCATCTACCTCCTCCAGGTTGAGGAGCTCCCTGTAATGATACTCGTTCTCACCAAATGTCTTTGGCGAAGCAGAGCCTTTATTAAACATCTCTTTCGCTATTTCTATACGGGCCGGATCTATATCGCATAGAGCAGTCACTAAGACATCTTCACGAGCGAGTAGATTTTTTAAGTGATTGGTGCCACGGAGTCCCAGGCCAATAAGGCCTACTTTCAGGATTTCTTTTTTGGAAGGAGTCGCTGCATGCAGCATTCCCGGGAGAACATAGATCCCTGCTCCCATCAAGCTGCCATTCCTGACAAATTTTCTTCTGCTTATCATTACGGATCAGATAAATAATTCAGTTTATTAAATTATGAAAATCTCCTGCACAGCAATAGCTATCCTCAATAAAATCCTATTTTTGCTAGCATTAAACCCATATTATGACACTTCTATTAATGGCCGCGGGACGCGGTAGCCGATACGGTAAATTAAAACAGTTTGACGGATTTGGTCCTAAGGAAGAATTCCTGATGGAGTTCAGTATATACGATGCATTAGAAAACGGTTTTGAGCATATCGTAGTGATCACGCAGAAAGACAATGTGGACTACCTGAAAGATTACCTGAGCTCTCGCTTGCCCAGCGATATTAAATTAGATGTGATCCCTCAGGAATTATCGGATCTTCCGCAAGGAAGCAGTTATTCCGGTGAACGTCCGAAGCCCTGGGGTACTGCCCACGCAGTATGGTCTGCCAGGAATGTCATCGACAATCCATTCGCAGTGATCAATGCCGATGACTATTATGGTAAACAGGCATTTGAGAATGCCGCGAGATTCATCAGGGATGGTGCAGGGAAAGACAATTATGGTCTGGTGGCTTATACCCTTAATGATACCTTATCTCCTTTCGGAACTGTTTCCAGGGGGGTATGCCAAACTAAAGGACATATGCTCGAATCTGTCCAAGAACGAACCAAACTACAGCAAGAAGGAGCTGTCGTAAAGGACCATGAGAGTGGAAAAGAATTTACCGGTGAAGAAATGGTCAGCATGAATTTCTGGATCTGCCATCCATCTATTTTCAGCCATATCGAATCCGATTTCCGGGAGTTTCTTAAAGACGAAAAGAATATCCAGGGTAGTGAAGTTTACTTACCCTTTGTTATACAGGAAATGCTACAGGCCGGTGAGGTGTCAGTAGAGGTTATCCCTTCGCAGAGCCAATGGTTCGGGGTTACTTATTCTGAAGATAAAGAAACTGCGGTCGGTCTTCTACAGGATATGACAGCTACGGGAGGTTACCGATCTCCTTTGTGGAATATGGAACAATAGTAATGGACAAGCCGGGCATACAGGAAATATTTTCAAAGTTTTCAGATTGCCCGGCTATTTCTGTAAAACCAGTCAGTCAAGGCCTAATCAATACCACCTTCCTGCTGACAGACCAGGATGGCAAACAATTCATTCTTCAGCAGGTCAACCGAGAAGTGTTTCCCGAACCCCTGCAGCTAATGCAGAACATTGAAAGGGCACTTCCCCTGCTTTCTGACACGGATTACCACGCCCTGGCACTTTACCGCACCTTGGGGGATGAACTACTGTTCCGGGATCACCATGAGAATTACTGGCGGCTGCTTTCTTACATCCCCGGCAGTGAGGCGTACGATCTCCCTCCTGAATTAAAAATTGCAGAAAGGGCAGGTTGGTTAGTCGGTAAGTTTCACAGCTTATTGCAAACTGCAGATCCCTCTGAATACCATGTCGTGATTCCGGACTTCCACAGTCTTCAACACCGGTACAGGCAATTTGAAGAGGCCCTTCAGCAGGCCAAGGAGGAACGGTTGGCAAAAATTAAACCCTTGCTCGGCTTCATCACTCACACAGCGGCCATCCTCCAGGAGTATAACTCTGATGAATTACCAGTGCGGCTATGCCACAACGACACCAAGCTGAATAATATGTTATTTAGCAAGGATGAGAAGGAACCTCTCTGCCTCATAGACCTGGACACCCTGATGCCGGGATACCTGCATTATGATCTTGGTGATGCACTTCGGACGGTGGTCAACACTGCTGCTGAGGATGAACAGGCGCTTGAAAACATCAGCTTTTCAAAAGAACATTTCACCGCTTTTATTGAAGGTTTAGGACAGCATCCCGGTTTTATGACTGAGGAGGAGAAAAAAGAGATTGCGAATAGCGTGGCCTATATGCCTTTTCTACACGGGTTACGGGCATTGACCGATTACCTAATGGGCGATGTATACTACAAGGTGAATTCTCCGGAACAGAATTTAGACAGGTCCCTGTCGCTATTCCGTTTTGCGGAACTGGCCCTGGCCGAAAGATCATTTATGCAAGGGGTGGTACAGCGAATACTCGGTTAAAAATTACTCCTGGGATAAATAGGCTTTCAGCCCCAGGTATACCCCGTTACTCCAGCCAAATCCATCCTGAACGGGATATTCTCCTCCCCCGGCTTCGAGAGTCATATCCTCCACATTATATTTTTCTACGAATTTCCCCGTATTGGCATATACTTTTTCGTTGAGTGCCACCCAGCGTTCAGCAATAGTCCGGGCAAGATCATCATGGCCATATCGCTCCAGGCCCATCACCGTCATCCATTGCAAAGGGGCCCATCCATTTGGAGCATCCCATTGTTGCCCACTATGGTTCAGGCTAGTCACCACTCCGCCTGCTTTCAGGAAATTCTGACGAATGTATCCGGCTATCTTATCCGCCTGCTCCTGTGTAGCCATGCCCACAAATAATGGGTAAACGGTTGCAAGGGAACTTACCGAAGTCGGTTTTTCATCTACCCAGTTGTAGTCTAAAAAGATGCCTTTTTCTTCGTCCCAAAAAACTTCGTTCAGGAATTTTTTCCTGTCCTCCATCCGGTTTTCCAACAGTTTGACAAAAGCAGTATCTTCCGGGAAGGATCGTACTAAAACAGTTTCCATTCCATACATCAATGCATTCAGATCAACCGGAATGATATCTGTAGTTTCTATAGTAGCCATGCTCTTAGCATCGGCAAACCAACGAGTGCTGTAATCCCAGCCGGATTCGGCCCCAGATCTCAGATCCCTGTACATCTTTTCCCCCCCTCCTGCTTGTTCTACCAATTCGTAATCTTCACGATAAGACTCCTGCCTTGGGATATGGTTGGCGTCGTAATACCTGTTCATTATCCCATGCTCTGTAGGAACACAATGTAGTATAGGTTTGGAATCCTCACTACACCCTTCCATCCAGAAATTGTATTCTTCACGTAAAGCGTCCCGGTATGTTTCGTAGACCTCATCACCCTCATGAGCAGCATATAGATTGATCATAAAAGCAAAGAATGGTGGCTGCGAACGGCTGACGTAGTAAGTCCTGTTCCCGTTAGGGATGTGCCCTATAGTCTCTATGAGGTAGGCAAAGTTATCGAGCATCGACTCCACCAAGTCCTGCTTTCCACTCTCCGCAAGGCCTAGCATAGTAAAGTAGCTGTCCCAGTAATACACTTCACGAAATCGGCCTCCCGGCACAATATAGGGCTCCGGTAGGGGTAACAGTGTACTTCCCTTTTCATCCTTATCGGCCTTTCGCTCCAAAACAGGCCACAGGGCCTCTACATGTTCCCTGGCAGTTCTGTCCGGATCCGACTTAAAGTCTGTGCTGATCAAAGGTGGAGTTTCAAAATGTTCCAGGATAAATGCCTCGAGGTCAAATCCGGGATCATCTTTTTGTTCCTGGTAGCGCGAAACAATTTCATCATAAGGATATTTTGCAGTACAATCCACGAAAGTCTTGCCGTCCTCGAACACCTGCTGTAGCTGGACCTCCGCAAAAAGGTCTCCTAAAAGCTCATCCGGCGTTTTAATTTCCGGTTGCTCCGCAACTTCTGTCAGTACATTCTGAACTGCCTTGTCAACCTTCTTATCGGTCTCGGTTTTGCACTGTACAAATAGTAGAAGTAAGAGGAATAGGTATAGGGATCTCATAGGACATTTCCGTAATGGTTATTCCCTACAAAGTACAGTATTTTTTGACAATGTAATTAGTTAAAAGCGGGTATCCCGGTAATATCTGCCCCGGTAATCAGTAAATGAATATCATGTGTCCCTTCGTATGTGATCACACTTTCCAGGTTCATCATATGACGCATAATACTGTATTCACCGGTAATTCCCATTCCACCCAGAACTTGCCTGGCCTCACGAGCGATTTTGATCGCCATCTCTACATTGTTCCGTTTGGCCATTGAGATCTGTGCTGTTGTGGCCTTACCCTCATTTTTAAGTTGCCCCAAACGGAAGGCCAGTAATTGCGCCTTGGTGATCTCAGTGATCATTTCGGCCAGCTTCTTCTGTTGTAATTGGGTAGCAGCAATAGGCTTCCCGAACTGCACTCTTTCTTTGGCATATCGCAGTGCAGTATCATAACAATCCATAGCTGCACCGATAGCACCCCATGCAATACCATATCGCGCAGAGTCAAGGCATCCAAGGGGGGCTCCCAAGCCGTTCTTACCGGGAAGCAAATTATCCTTGGGCACTTTCACGTTATCAAAGATAAGTTCGCCGGTGGCCGAGGCTCTTAATGACCATTTATTATGTGTTTCAGGTGTGGTGAACCCTTCCATACCCCGCTCTACGATAAGCCCGTGAATACGTCCTTCTTCGTTTTTTGCCCATACCACGGCTATATCTGCAAAAGGTGAATTGGAGATCCAGAGCTTGGCTCCGTTAAGGAGGTAGTGATCTCCCTTATCCTTGAAATTAGTGACCATTCCACTGGGGTTAGAACCGTGGTCCGGTTCTGTCAGTCCAAAGCATCCGACGAAGTCTCCTGTGGCTAGCTTAGGGAGAAATTTTTTCTTTTGTTCCTCTGTACCGTAGGCAAATATGGGATACATCACCAGGGAAGACTGTACCGAAGCTGTGGAACGGATCCCACTATCTCCCCTTTCAATCTCCTGCATGATCAAACCGTAGCTGATCTGGTCTAATCCTGCTCCGCCGTATTCCTGTGGAATATAAGGTCCAAAAGCTCCGATCTCGGCCAGACCTCCCAATAATTCTTTGGGGAATTCAGCCTTTTGTGCATACTCTTCAATGATGGGTGAAACACTGCGTTTTACCCATTGCCGGGTAGCATCCCTGACCAACTTATGCTCTTCGCTTAGAAGGTCGTCCAGGTTAAAATAATCGGGAGATTCAAAAAGATCGGGCTTCATGTTCCTTGGTTTTTCTCAAAGGTAGCTAAAGAAATATCACATATACAACCCCGCTTGTTAGATTTTAGTATCGAGCTTAGCTTCGCAGGTACTGTGACAGAAGGAGGTGAAAATGATGAACGCCTTTCTCCTTTGTCGGGGAGAACCGACCATGGGAGTACAACCCGGATTGAACGCCTTTCTGAACACTTTCCACTACGGCTTCGTCCTCCATTTCTACCGTGTCAAGACCTGATCCTGCGCCCAGATCCATTTTGCTCTCATCATAGACATAAGTTCTGAAACTCACTTTACTCTGCTCCTCGGAAACAGGCTTGACCACATTTACGGAGAGACCCCAGGGATAAAAGTTAAACATGAGGTTAGGGAATACCCAGAAATAGTATGCTGCTACCTTCTTCCCGTGATCCACATGGTCTTTGGGTAAGTCGAACACCAGCTCTTCATCAGAGGAAGCATAGCCAACCTGCAGGGAAATATGATCAAACAGCAAAGTATCATAGCTACCATACTCCAGTACGGAGTCTAATGCTTTATGGACAAAAGGAATATGGAACCCTTCCAGGTAATTATCACAGTACAAAGCCCAGTGTGCGTTTATTACGTAATCACTGGAACGCTCTTTTTTAAGATGAAAATTCCTGATCCCCATATGACCGATACGTTCTTCCATGACCAGCAGTATTTCGCGTAGATCAAAAGCAGGATCCAGGGATGTAAAGAGATGGGGACCCCAATGGTGGAGATGCAGCTTGGTCAGGTGATCACAATCTGAAGGAAAAGATTTCGCCTGTTCAAATTCGGGCATATACTCAAAGGTGCCATCCAGTGCAAATCTTCGGCCGTGGTAACCGCACACCAGTTTCCTGCTTTTACATGCTTTGTCAATCAGCAGGTTGCCCCGATGGGTGCAGACATTGCTCAGGCAATAGACCTCGCCGGTGGCATCTTTGGTGAGCACCAAGGGTTCCGGGAGAAACCCATCCAAAAGGAAAAAGGGGTATACCCTGTGTGGGGCGGGAACGAGAGATTCATCTCCTATCCACTGCCAGGACCTCCTGAGTATTTTGTTTTTAAGCGCTTTAAACACTTTCGGGTCGCGGTAAAAAGAAGCCGGCAGCGTCTTTGCTTTTGTAATATCCGGATCGATATAAAAATCGTACAGCATAACCGATTGTTTTTGTACTTTAGGAGAACAACCCACTCAAATGTAACCAATTAATCCCGATTTTTTCCGGGGTGATGTATATGGCTGAAACATCGGAAGAAAAGAAAATGGGATTATGGATGAGCACCTCGCTCGTCGTCGGAAATATGGTAGGGGCAGGTATATTTTTAATGCCAGCAGCGCTTGCTACCTATGGAGGGATCAGCATCCTCGGATGGATCGCTTCGGCCTTTGGTGCTCTTGTCCTGGCCAAGATCTTCAGTAAACTCAGCACACTGATCAGCGACAAAAGCGGCGGACCCTATGCCTACACTCATATAGCTTTTGGCGACTTTATGGGGTTTATGATGGCATGGGGGTACTGGATATCTATCTGGGTGAGCAATGCGGCTATCGCGATCGCTTTTGTCAGCGCACTGACCGTTCTTTTCCCCATCCTCGGTGAAAATTCATTATTAGCAGTACTTACCGGGCTAAGTGCTATCTGGTTCCTGACCTGGATCAATACTAAGGGCGCAAGATCTTCAGGAACTATGCAACTTGTCACCACCATCCTAAAAATTGTTCCTATCACCGTGGTCATCATCGGTGGATTCTTTTTCTTTGATATTGCTAATTTCAGTCCTTTTAACCCCAGTGAAGAAAGTGGTTTTGGCGCCTTTGTCATCACCGCCAGCATGACGCTTTATGCCTACCTGGGAATTGAAAGTGCTACGGTATCGTCCTGGACTATCCGTAACCCGGAGGTCACCATTCCGAAGGCCACTATGTTGGGTACTATTATCACCACCCTTTTATATATTTTCAGTACAGTGGTGATCATGGGGATGATCTCACTGGATAAATTGGAAACCTCCCCTGCACCTTTTGCCGATGCCATGGGGATCATGACCGGGGAATGGGGAAGAAAAGTGGTGGCGGCCGGAGCTGCCATCAGCGCTTTTGGCGCCCTTAATGGATGGATCTTACTGGTTGGACAGGTCCCCCTGGCTGCAGCCCAGGACCGGCTTTTCCCACCGGTATTCGGTAAAACCAATAAGAGTCAGACTCCCTTCCTGGGCGTTTTAATTGGAAGTGTACTAACTTCATTAGTGATGTTGATGAATTTCACGGCAGGCCTGGTCGACCAGTTTAAATTCCTGATCCTGCTCACTACAGTCTGTATGCTGGTGCCTTATCTTTTTACCACAGGGGCATTCGTAGTCATAATGATGAAACGTAAAGTACCCAAAGCACCGTGGTGGCCGATTGTAAGCTTAGCCGGCATTGGGTTTATATACTCCCTTTGGAGTATCTATGGTACAGGAGAAAAATCCGTTTTCTGGGGATTCCTTCTGCTGATGAGTGGCGTTCCTCTCTACGTCTGGTTAAAATGGAAGAACATTAAAAAATAACTCACATTTTAAGGTAGAAATCAGCGGTTAACTCGCGATAGGCATCGGTATATACATGTCGTTCTACTTCAATGACCAATTCCTCGGTAAAGACAACTTCTTTTACTCGACTTAACGAGATCAGGCTCCGGATTATGGGACGGTCTGCCCTGCCTTTAACCCGGCAAATTCTTAGCGGCCATAAGCCCAGGTCTGCAGCCAGGGAAAGAAAATCTTCTTCGCTCTGATAGGGAATTACAAAAGAACTCTTTCCTGTTTCAGATAATAACCGGGAACAACTTTCCAAGAGTTCTTCAAAGGACAGGGAATCCGTTTGCCTGGCTTTCATCCTGGCCTCTCCTTTTGTCTTGTCTCCTGTTCCGTGACCACTATGCGGTTCAAAAAATGGTGGGTTACATACGATCAGGTCGTAAGTCTCCTCCATCTGGTCTACAAATTCGTCCAAACCGGCATGGTAGCAGAACAATCGGTCACCCCATGGGGATGCTTCAAAATTTTCCACACATTCCTCGTAGGCGTCCCCATCTAATTCTATGGCATCGATCAGTTCTGCATCAGAACGCTGAGCAAGCATCAAAGCAACAAGGCCTGTGCCGGCCCCAATATCGAGGATACTCCGGGGATTATGGTCCAAGGAGGTCCAGCCACCTAAAAGCACACCATCGGTCCCCACCTTCATCGCCGAACGCTGCTGTTGCACACTAAATCTTTTAAATTGGAAAGGTTTATCCATAGGTGGTCAAAGGTCTTACTTCTCCCGGAATATTAAAAATTCAAAGTGTTGAAGCATAACAGGGTAAACGTTTAACAAAACATTATAAAACCCGGGACAGATATTCTCCGTAAGTACCCCTAACTTGTAGGAACTAAACAAAAATTACCGCTATGAAACAACAATTCAACTTATTAAGCAAACTCGGATTAGCCCTGTGCTTCATTTTCGTGATTGCTTGTAACAATGATGATGGGAACGACCCATTTGAAGAGACAGACCCTGTAAACCTGGAATCCACTACTTATGACCTCGGCTCTGTAAGTAATCCGGATATCAGTGGAACAGCGACCTTCGTCAAGAACGAAGACAATACCGTGACTATAGACCTGGCATTACAGAACACCCCGGATGGCGGGCAGCATCCTGCACACATCCACTTTAATACCGCTGCTGAAGGAGGGGATATTGCCGTTACCCTGGGAACAGTTGACGGTGGCAGCGGGGAAAGCAGTGTAACCATTTCTGCCCTTGATGATGGAACCGCTATTTCCTATGATGAATTACTGGAGTTTGACGGTTACATCAACGTACACCTGAGTGCAGATGAACTGGGTACCCTGGTGGCCCAGGGAGATATCGGGCAAAACGATCTCACAGGAAACAGCAAAACCTATGAACTGGACAGTAAAGATGTACCGGATATTTCGGGGACGGCCACTTTTTCAGAACGTGTCAACGGGGAAGCTCTTGCAATTATCGAACTACAGAACACTCCTGATGATGGGGAGCACCCGGGTCATATCCATGCCAATACTGCTGCAGAAGGAGGAGCTATACTATTCACTTTTAACCCGGTGGACGGGAATACCGGTGTAAGCGCAACCAATGTTGCCGCATTAGACAGCGGGGTAGAATTCGGATATGCAGAAGTGCTCGATGTTGATGGGTATATCAACATCCATTTAAGCGCCCAGCAACTTGGGATCCTGGTAGCACAGGGAGACATCGGACAGAACGAATTAACCGGTCAGAGTACAACTTATGACTTAGAAAGTGTTGATGTGCCTGATATTTCAGGTTCTGCCACTTTCTCTCAAAGGGTGAATGGCGAGACCTTAGCGATCATCGAACTGGAGAATACTCCTGATGGAGGATTGCATCCGGGACATATACATGAAAACACGGCTGCTGAAGGCGGAGATATCGCCTTTACTTTCAACCCCGTAAATGGCGACACGGGAATAAGTGTTACGAATATTGCTGCGCTTGACAATGGGACTGCAATCACCTATAGCGCCTTGTTGGAATATGACGGGTATATTAATATCCATCTAAGTGCTGAAGAACTGGGAACATTAGTCGCCCAAGGGGACATAGGGCAGAATGATTTAACAGGAACCACCGTGGTCTATACTTTAGACAGTGTGGATGTCCCTGATATTTCAGGAACCGCCACCTTCTCGGAGCGAATTAATGGTGAAGCATTGGCCGTCATAGAACTTATGAATACCCCCGCAGGCGGAAGTCACCCAGGACATATTCATATGAATTCCGCAGCAGAAGGCGGAGATATTGCCTATACCTTTGTTCCTGTAGATGGGGATACCGGCATCAGCCAAAGTAATGTTGCTGCCCTTGACGACGGAACTGCATTTGGATATGCTGATGTCCTTACCTATGATGGTTATATCAATATTCATCTAAGTGCCCAGGACCTCGGCACCTTGGTAGCCCAGGGAAATATAGGAAGCAATGTAGGTGATAATGGTGATGGCGTGGTAAACTATGACGTCACCAATTCCGGTGTAACTGATTATATTTTTAATGGAGGTGGTCTGACAGACGCCCCGGATCCGGAGCTGACCCTTACCCGGGGAGCTACCTATACTTTTACGGTGAATGCCTCCGGACATCCCTTCTTCATAAAATCGATACAAGGGAACACCAATGCTGATGCATATAATGATGGGGTGACCAACAACGGGGAGGAAAACGGTACAGTGACCTTTACGGTCCCGTTAAACGCACCGGATATATTGTATTACAACTGCCAGATCCACTCGGCAATGACAGGAATGATCAATATCGTTGATTAAGACAAGCCTATATAATAGTAAAAACCCCGGTGTAGACCGGGGTTTTTCAATTCTTAGCAATTAATTATCGAGATAAAGTGCGACCAGGCCATCAGGTGTGCGGACATGGATCTCTTTCTTCTCACGATCTATACGGGTAATGATCTCGTCACTGACGGGAATCAGCAGTTCTTTGCCTTTATGTTCGGCGACGAACAAGGCTTGAGCAGCCGAATCATTAATACCTTTTATGGTTCCCACAGGACCTAATTCTTCATCTACCAAACTAAAACCAACAACTTCGTGGTAATAGAATTTCTTCCCGGATAATTTTGGAAGCATGGTCAGTGGTAAGTACAACTCGGCCCCGAGGATGGCATTGGCACCCGCCTCATCATCAATCTCTTCGAACCGGATTCGCAGCAAGCTGGATTTCTGTAACAGGGATCTTTCAATAAAAAATGGAACCAGGCTATCTCCCATGGAGATAAACACCGATTCCATTTCTTCGTAAATTTCAGGCTCGTCAGTATCTAGTTTAACCAGTACTTCTCCCCTGAAACTATGTTTCGAAACTACTCTGCCCAGATAGAAACATTCTTCCTTACTAAGCATCGCAATCCTTATTCTTCTTCAGATGAAGCTTTAGTTTCTTCTGCAGCGGGAACATCTTCTGATTGCTCAACCTTAGCCTCTGGCTTAGGAGATTCTTCAACAGCTTCTGTTTCTTCAGTTGCGTCTACTGCTTCTTCAGCCTCAGGAGCTTCAGCCTCTGCAGCGGCCTGTGCTCTTTTCTCGTTCACTTCTTTTTCAGCCTCAAGTGCCTTAGCCCTTTCTTCAGCCTTCGCTTTCTCTAATTCTTCTTCACGCTGGCTAACAGATTTACCTTTCTCTTCTAACCAAGCATTGTATTTCTCTTCTACCTGCTCTTCAGTAAGGGCTCCTTTACGAAGACCTCCCATTAGGTGGTGCTTAAGTAAAACTCCTTTGTAAGAAAGGATTCTCCTAGCAGTTTCTGAAGGCTGTGCTCCATTATCCAACCAACGTACCGCGTCATCAACATTGACGTCTATAGTAGCAGGATTAGTGTTTGGATTGTAGATTCCTAATTTCTCAAGGAATTTACCATCTCTCTTTGCACGCGCATCGGCGGCTACGATCCAATAAAAAGGTTTTCCTTTTTTACCGTGTCTTTGTAATCTGATTCTAACTGGCATATCACATTAATTTGTAGGGTGCCCGACCCAGGGTTATTAATTCTTTCATTCCGTTTTTGAAGGCTACGGTCTGCCAAGTTCTTTAAGCACAGAGTTCCATGCATTTAAGAGGGTGCAAATATAAGTTTAAAAATTAAAGTGTGCCACATGAATTAGAAAGAAATTAGCGATAGGATCACTTTCGTTTTAACAATTGGAGGAATAAGCTGTTAAATCCATGCAAAACCCCCGTATTTACTTGTGTTTCCATCATTATCTTTTATCTTATATATAGTGACTGTTGAGAAACAACAGCTAGAATAGAAAGATAAAAATGAAGATAGATAGTATGAAGTATTCAGAAAAAATTACAAGTAAATTAAACGATTTATTAGAGAAAACATATGACGCTAAAAAGGGATACGCCCTGGCAGCTGAAAAAATTGACACCCCAACCGTGCACCGTTTTCTGTATGACAAAGTGAGCCAGAGAGCAAATTTTGCACAAGAACTGGAAAATGAAATGAGAGAACAGGGTGAGGTAAAAGAAGGCAGCAGCAGTTTTAAAGGCGATATGCACAGAACCTGGATGAATCTAACTTCCAGCCTGTCCGGTAATGATACCGAACGAATACTGGAAGAAGTAGAACGTGGTGAACAGGCAAGTTTAGAAGAATACAACGAAATTCTTTCTAACGAAGAATACAGTTTACAGCCTTCAACCAGGAACCTGCTCACCAAACAACGCAACGCCATACAAAGCGCCTTGAATACCGCCAAGGTATATGAAGAAATGGTATCCTAGTCATAAGATACATGACCAATTGATTATAAATCCGGGAGTTATATTCCCGGATTTTTTATTGGTTGATAACTACTGACAATTCACTTTCTTCAACTTCGGGCAATTATGTAATTTTATAGCCTGCATTACACCCTCTAAGCTTGTATTCATGTACCTGATTTTTGATACCGAAACCACGGGATTACCCAAACGGTGGGACGCCCCTTTCCACGACACTGATAACTGGCCCCGCTGTGTACAGATTGCCTGGCAATTACACGACAACATGGGGCGCCTGGTGGAACACCAGGATTACCTGATACGCCCTGACGGTTTTGATATTCCGTACGACGCGGAGAAAATCCATGGCATCTCTACCGATCTTGCCAGGGAACAAGGTATACCTCTCGATGAAGCCCTTGATAAATTTAATGCAGCCCTTGCCAAGGCAAAATTTATAGTGGGTCAGAATGTAGGGTTTGATGTGAACATCATGGGGGCTGAATTTCACAGGGAAGCTATTGATAACCCCCTGCAAGAACTCCCCGTTCTTGACACCTGTACGGAGGCAACTGCAGAATTGTGCCAGATTCCCGGGGGACGTGGCGGAAAATTTAAACTCCCCACCCTAACAGAACTCCACCAGCACTTGTTTGGAGAACCGTTTTCTGAGGCTCACAATGCAACGGCCGATGTAGAAGCAACAACCCGCTGTTTCCTCGAACTCGTACGGAGAAGGCAATATTCATTACAAACACTTCAGCAAGCCCCGGGTTACTACGAACAATACGAAGAAGTTAACCCCACAGAGATCCCTAAGATCGGGCTGAGGCATGTCAACCTGAAAAAGGCATCCAAAAAAATCGCTGAGAAGCTGGGAACCCACGAAGGGCCAAGTATTTCCAAAGAAGAGATACGGGAAAACCTGGAACACCTGGAAGAGGCTTCTTTTGTTCACCTGCACAACCACTCGCAGTTCTCCGTTCTGCAATCCACCATTAAGATCAAGGACCTCGTACAGACTGCCGGGGATATGGGTATGCCTGCCGTAGCGATTACGGACCACGCGAATATGATGGGTGCTTTCCATTTTGTTCGTGAAGTAAAAGCGTACAATAAAAACCTACAGGAACAAGCCGCAGGAGAAGGAGAAGAAACAACTGCAAAAGAACTTGTGCCCATCATTGGGTGCGAATTCTTTGTATGTGAGGATCACACCAATAAAAATGTCAAAGACATAGGCTACCAGGTGGTATTTCTTGCCAAGAATAAAAAAGGATACCACAACCTGGCCAAAATGTCCTCCCTGGCCTATACAGACGGATTCTATTACGTGCCACGGATAGATCGAAAAGTCGTGGAGCAATACAAGGACGACATCATTGTCCTTACCGGGAATATCTATGGAGAAGTCCCGTCTAAAATTCTCAACGTAGGTGAGAACCAGGCCGAGGAAGCCCTGCTATGGTGGAAATCCGTTTTTGGAGAAGACCTTTACGTAGAAGTCATGCGTCACGGGCAGGAAGATGAAGACCGCGCTAACCAGGTGCTGATCAGTATGGCCAAAAAGCACAACGTGCCTCTGGTTGCGACCAACAATACATATTACATGCAGAAGGAGGATGCTGAAGCACATGATATCCTCCTGTGTGTGAAAGATGGCGAAAAGCAGTCTACTCCAATAGGCAGGGGACGTGGCTACCGTTACGGTCTCCCCAACCAGGAGTACTACTTTAAATCTCCCGAGGAGATGAAAACGTTATTCAAGGATCTGCCGGAGTCTATCCTCAACATCGCAGACCTCGTTGAGAAGATAGAACCCTATGACCTGGCCCGGGATGTGTTACTCCCGGCATTTGAGATCCCCGAAAAATTTAAGGTTGCAGAAGACGAAGCAGACGGGGGTAAACGGGGAGAGAACGCCTACCTGCGTCACATCACCTTTGAAGGAGCTAAGAAAAGATATGGCGAGATCACGCCAGAGATAGAAGAGCGGCTGAATTTTGAATTACAGACCATTGAAAACTCAGGTTACCCTGGATATTTCCTTATTGTAGAGGATTTCATCCGGGAAGCCAGGAATATGGATGTATCTGTAGGGCCCGGACGAGGATCCGCTGCAGGATCGGTGGTTGCATACTGCCTCAAGATCACCAATATAGACCCTATAAAGTACGACCTGCTTTTTGAGCGGTTCCTGAACCCGGACAGGGTATCCATGCCCGATATTGATATCGACTTTGATGATGAGGGAAGAAGCAGGGTTATGGATTACGTTATTGAAAAATACGGGGCCAACCAGGTGGCACAGATCATTACCTATGGAACCATGGCCGCCAAATCATCCATCCGGGATACAGCCCGGGTA
Organism: Flavobacteriaceae bacterium; assembly: GCA_013003145.1. Classification (GTDB taxonomy): domain Bacteria; phylum Bacteroidota; class Bacteroidia; order Flavobacteriales; family Flavobacteriaceae; genus Zeaxanthinibacter. The sequence continues at coordinate 24,257 of JABDLH010000087.1, forward strand.
CTGGACCTGCCACTAAGTGATGCGGACCGGATCTCGAAGCTGATACCGGCCATGTCCAAGCTCGGTAAGATCTTTGGCATCCCGGAATCCGATCTAAAGAAGAAGTTCCGTTCTGACGATATGGAAAAAGTAAATCATCTTCTCAATATCTCGGAAGGTGACGACCTGGAAGCCCAGACGGTAAACATGGCCAGGATCCTTGAAGGTTCTGTAAGGAATACCGGGATACATGCCTGTGGAGTGATCATTACCCCGGACGACATTACGAAATTTGTGCCGGTTTCCACGGCCAAGGATTCCGATCTCTACGTAACTCAATTTGACAACTCGGTTGTAGAAAGTGCCGGCCTGTTAAAAATGGATTTCCTGGGCCTTAAAACCCTGACCCTGATCAAGGATACGGTAAAGATCGTAAAGGCCAAGCATGGTATTTCCCTGGTGCCGGATGATTTCCCGCTGGACGATACCAAAACCTATGAACTCTTCCAGAGGGGAGAAACCGTTGGTGTGTTCCAGTATGAATCTCCCGGGATGCAGAAGCACATGAAGGACCTGAAGCCTACGGTGTTTGATGACCTTATCGCCATGAACGCCTTGTACCGGCCGGGACCCATGGAATACATCCCGAGTTTTATTGCGAGGAAGCACGGGAGGGAAGAGATCAGTTATGACCTCCCGGAAATGGAAGAATACCTGCAAGAGACATACGGGATTACCGTGTACCAGGAGCAGGTGATGTTATTATCGCAGAAACTTGCCGGATTTTCCAAAGGTGAGGCGGATGTTCTGCGGAAAGCCATGGGTAAGAAGATCTTTGCCCTGCTTGAAAAACTAAAGCCCAAATTCCTGGATGGAGGGGAAGAGAGAGGACACCCGAGGGATGTGCTTGAAAAGATATGGAAAGACTGGGAAGCTTTTGCATCTTATGCTTTCAATAAAAGTCACTCTACCTGCTATGCATATATCGCCTACCAGACGGCTTACCTGAAAGCTCATTACCCGGCAGAGTACATGGCTGCAGTACTTTCTAATAACATGAACGATATTAAGCAGGTGACCTTTTTCATGGAAGAATGCCGCCGAATGGGCTTAGAGGTATTGGGACCGGATGTGAACGAATCCTATTACAAGTTCGCGGTAAATAACCAGAATGCCATCCGCTTTGGGATGGGCGCTATTAAGGGCGTGGGCAGGTCTGCCGTAGAAACTATCGTAGCAGAGCGAAAAGAAAACGGGCATTTCCTGTCTGTTTTTGACTTATCCAAGAGAATCGATCTCAGGGCAGCCAACAAGAAGGCGTTTGAAAACCTGGCCTTAGCCGGTGGATTCGATTCTTTCGGGGACACCCACAGGGCCCAGTATTTCCACGAGGAAGGAGACGGGATCACCTTCCTTGAAAAAGTGATCAAGTACGGCGCCAGGGCCCAGGAAAGTGCTAATTCGTCCCAGGTGAGCCTTTTTGGCAGCGCCAGCGAAGTGCAGATCCCGGAACCCGAAGTCCCACCATGTGAACCCTGGGGAACCATGGAAAAGTTACGAAAGGAAAAAGAGGTGGTGGGGATCTACATCTCCGGGCATCCATTGGATGATTTTAAGATAGAAGTGAAAACCTTCTGTAATGCTGATCTCTCCTGTTTTCAGAATCTCCCCGAATACGTTAATCGGGAATTATCATTTGCCGGTGTAATTACTGATGTACAGCACAGGGTATCTAAGAATGGTAAAGGTTGGGGCTTATTTACCGTGGAAGATTATAACGAATCTTTCGAATTCAGAATTTTTGGCGAAGAATACCTGAAGTTCCGCCATTTCCTGATGATTAATTCATTCATCTATATCAAGGCCTATGTGCGTGAAGGATGGACCAACCGGGATACAGGGATGAAGGGCGACCCAAGGTTGCAGTTCAACAGTTTTATGTTGTTGCAGGATGTCATGGAAAATTATGCGAAAAAACTGACCATTAACCTGGACATCAACAGGCTGGAGGAGAGTCGAATTCATAAACTGAAAGATATCCTGGTATCTTTCCAGGGAAACCACCCGCTTAACTTTTCTATTTATGAGATGGAGGAATCCATCAAAGTGAACCTCTCCAGCCGGAAGCAGAAGATCGGGATAAGCAGTGAATTACTGCAATTACTGGAGGAACAGGAAGTGCATTTTAAACTGAATTGATTAGCAGAGAAGCTCATATCTCGCGCATACAAATTAACAGCTGGAGTTCTCTCATTAACAAAGCCTTAATAGGATAGGAAGAATTGATGGTTATATAGGTAAAATGTATTTGTATGGAGTAAGAAAAAGCCCGAATATTTGACTAAATTTGCATAATTCGAAAAACTAGATAAAATGGCTTTAGAAATAACAGACGCTACTTTTGACGAGGTAGTATTGAAAAGTGATAAACCCGTAGTTGTAGATTTCTGGGCGGCCTGGTGCGGTCCTTGTAGGATGGTAGGCCCCATCATTGATGAGGTCAGCGAAGAATACAAAGACAAAGCGGTGGTCGGCAAAGTAGACGTCGATGCCAACCAGGAGTTCGCAGCCAAATATGGCGTGCGTAACATCCCTACAGTTTTAGTCTTCAAAGACGGTGAAATCGTGAACAGACAAGTAGGTGTATCCCCTAAGAAGGTATACACGGACGCTATTGACGCGGTTCTTTAGAACCACGGTATAGCATTTAATATAGGAATCCGGCCCATGGGCCGGATTTTTTATGCTCGCTCACCAGATGTAAATGACACCCATAAGTTCTTTATATTCGTGCTATGGACCTCTCCAAAGAATTACATAAGGCGGCTTTATTTCCCAACCTTGAGCTTTTAGCGAAGCAGATCGTAGAGGGATACATCAGCGGTATCCATAAAAGTCCATTTCATGGGTTCTCTGCGGAGTTTGCTGAACACGCCATCTACAATACTGGCGAGAGCACAAAACACATCGATTGGAAGCTCTTTGCGCGTACAGATAAGCTGTACACCAAGAAGTACGAGGAAGAAACCAACCTCAGGTGTCATATGATATTGGACAACTCGGCCTCCATGTATTACCCCGAAATGGAACAGCCTGTGTTAGAGAACCTGAACAAGATGGGGTTTGCGGTACTTGCCATAGCCGCTTTAATGGAACTTTTGAAGAAACAAAGGGATGCTGTGGGATTAAGCATATTCTCGGATAACTACCATTACTACGCCCCGGACAAAGGAAGTGAAAGACACCGCCAGATGTTACTGAATAAGTTAAGCGAAATGGTCAATACACCTCAACCTGGTAAACAAACCGAGATCTATACCTACTTACACCAGATCGCTGAGAAAATTAAAAGGCGCAGCCTGGTCTTTTTATTTACAGATATGTGGCAGACCGGTGAGGATGACGAGAAGCTTTTTGAAGCGCTCCGCCATTTAAAATATAACAGGCACGAGGTAGTGGTTTTCCATTTGCTGGACAGGGATACTGAAGTAGCGTTTAATTTTGGTAGTGGACCTAAGCGATTTCTCGACGTGGAGACGGGTGATTATATCGACCTGTATTCGGATAATGTTAAAGAGGCCTATGAGCGCAAGGTGAATGAATTTTTCCAGCATATAAAATTGCAATGTGCGCGGTACCGTATCAAGTATGTAGAAATTGATGTAGGGGAATCATTTGCCAAGGTGCTGAATACCTTTATGATAGAAAGGCAGCAATTCGGGTGATAAAATCTTTTTGTGGTTTTTGAATAAAATTGTTTGTCAAATTGAAATAGCAATGTATATTTGCACACGCTAAACGCCACGGTCTGGTAGTTCAGTTGGTTAGAATACCTGCCTGTCACGCAGGGGGTCGCGGGTTCGAGTCCCGTCCAGACCGCAACTAGCAAAGCCCTTTACACGCAGTGTAAGGGGCTTTTTCTGTTTAGAGCGCCAAAGCTCGCTTTGGAAGCGAATAAACGGAAAAAGCCCCTCCCCAACGCAGTTGGGAAAGGGCTTTGCTCTTGCAGGGCCACCCCTTTGGGCCGATTTCCGAGCCTGTGAGGAAATCAATTCCGTCATGGTTCGAAGTTCAAAGTTCGAGGTTCGAAACACGTGATATAAATTCACACCTTCCAACGCAGTTGGGAAAGGGCGTGCTAATTGCAGGACCCACCCCCTGGGCCCACAGTGGAGCGAAGCGATCACTGTAATCCCGTCCCAAAAAAATAGAAAATATAAGCCCCTGCCCAACGCAGTTGGGTAAAGGGCTTTGCTCTTGCAGGGCCATCATGCCAGTTCGAGGTTCGAGGTTCGAGGTTCAAAGTTTGAAGCCTACCTACGGACCGTCCGACCGGCACGGGCGGGTAAGTAAATTCGAGGCCTGCTAAGGGCCCGTCCGACCGGCACTGGTGGGCAGGTAAATTCGATGTTTGAAACACTTTGTAAAAAATCACGTCTTCCCCAAATAATGAAGTGATCTAAAAAAAAAGCGGATAGACTTGATGAAGGTCTATCCGCTTTGATATATATAGAAGGCTCTGTTAGCGCAAATCTTTTGGTTTTGTCCAACGGATTTTTCTGCTACTCTTTTGATTAAAAAGGAACGTTAGCCTTCTAGGTCCCGTTGGTGATTGATTGATGAATGTTCTCATGACGATTGTTTTACTGATTGATAGTTGTTACTTTATTCCGACTATCTGTTGAAATTTCTGAACTGCGCCCATTGTGCTCTTTTACTGTTACTAAAGGTTGAGAAGTACTGTCCTGTTTTTGATTCTGTTGCTGTTCTGCTGTTAGATGCTTTCATGATATTTTGTTTTAAGATTGATAGTTAATAGTTGTTTTAAAATTTCACTGCATCTACTAGACGCGACAGATTTAATTTCGTTACGGTACTATGTATAAAATAGTACTATTTTATGTAATATTTAACAATTACAGGGAATATCTATTCTGCTTTAATTGGTTTATAAATTTGATTATCAAGAAATTAAACCCTTAAATAAGACTAATACTGTTTGATATAAAAGGCAAAGAAAATTTCCAGTTACCAAAAAATACATGACTTCAGGAATGTAGAAATGCTTAATTCAAGAAATTTAATATTAAAATAGGACCGTTTTAGAAAGCCCTGATCAAGTTAAGTGTAGTGGGGAA
>JABDLH010000165.1 GCA_013003145.1 Flavobacteriaceae bacterium
GATTCCAGCTAACCGCAGACGGAATCTATTTTGCCAATATTGAACCCGACTTCAATGTACTGCCCTTAATCTCACGCCATTTCCGGTCCCGCTATGCAGACCAGGAGTGGATCATCTACGACCTGAAACGTAATTATGGCCTCCATTATGATGGAAACCGACTAAGCTTAGTCAATATGGACCTGCCTAAGTCTTATACCAATAGCCTAAAGCTGGGAGACGAATTTCACGAGGATGAAAGTACTTACCAGCAGCTCTGGGGTACTTATTTTCAGAAGACCAATATCCGTTCAAGAATCAATAAGAAATTACACGAACAACACGTTCCGCGTCGCTATTGGAAATACCTGAGTGAGAAGAACCCGGCAAATGCTCTTCCGGGTGCCTGACGGCTTTAAATCTTAACCTGATATTAACAGCCGGCAAGATGAATGCTGCTTCCGTTTTACGGCTGATTATTGTATTTTAGCGGTTTGGCTGATTGTTAATGATAAGATACGAAGAGAACATAGAAGTAAAGGGAGCAAGGGTGCACAATCTGAAGAATATTGATGTCACCATCCCCAGGGAACAATTGGTTGTAATTACAGGACTTAGCGGCAGTGGCAAGTCGTCACTGGCCTTTGACACCATATATGCAGAAGGGCAACGAAGGTATATTGAAACATTTTCGGCCTACGCCAGGCAATTCCTGGGCGGCTTGGAACGACCTGATGTAGACAAGATTGATGGTCTTTCGCCTGTAATTGCCATTGAACAGAAAACCACCTCTAAATCACCCCGGTCTACCGTGGGTACCATCACCGAAGTTTACGACTTTTTAAGGCTGCTGTACGCAAGGGCTGCAGACGCTTATAGCTACAATACCGGGGAAAAGATGGTCAGTTATAACGATGAGCAGATAGGGCAGTTGATAGCATCTTCCTACGACGGTAAAAAGATCAATGTCCTGGCTCCCGTGATCCGTTCCCGGAAAGGTCATTACAGGGAATTATTTGAGCAGATTGCAAAACAAGGTTTTGTAAAAGTACGTGTAGACGGTGAGATCCGCGACCTGGTCAAAGGGATGAAAGTAGACCGTTACAAAACACATGATATAGAGATCATTATAGACCGTTTAAAGGTTTCGGACACCCCCGATTTCAGGAAAAGACTTGCTGAAACCATCCCCACGGCCATGTACCATGGAGATAATGTGATGATGGTCCTGGAAGAAGGAGCCGAAGTGCCGCGATACTTCAGTCGCGACCTTATGTGCCCTACTACCGGTATCTCCTACCCCAACCCGGAACCCAATACCTTTTCCTTTAATTCGCCCAAAGGGATGTGTCCTAAGTGCAACGGATTGGGTCATGTTCACCAGGTTAACAAGAAAAAGATCATCCCAAATCCAAAGCTGTCTATCAAAGCCGGAGGATTGGCGCCCCTGGGAGAATTCAAGAAATCCTGGGCATTCCGTCAGCTGGAAACCATCGGCACCCGTTATGGGTTCGAATTGACCGACCCTATAGAGAAGATCCCGGCAGAAGCCCTGGATGTGATCATGAACGGTGGAAATGAAAAATTTGATTATACCTCCAAAACCCTGGGGGTTAAACGGCAGTACCATATTGATTACGAGGGTATCGCCAATTTTATCCACAGCCAGTTTGAAAGTAATGACAGTAGGGCTATACGTCGTTGGGCAAAGGAATATATGGATAAGGTAGAATGTCCTGCCTGCGAGGGGAGCCGCTTGAAAAAGGAAGCACTTAATTTTAGGATTTCCGAAAAAAGTATTGCAGACCTGGCTCATATGGATATCGGGGAATTGGCCGAATTCTTTGAGAATTTGGATCACTCCCTGGAAGGTAACCAGAAGATCATCGCCAGCGAGATCATAAAAGAGATCAGCAGCCGGGTACAATTTTTACTGGATGTAGGCCTTAATTACCTTTCATTGAACCGCAGCTCGAAATCATTATCGGGGGGTGAAGCGCAACGTATCCGGCTGGCCACCCAGATCGGCTCGCAACTCGTTGGAGTTTTGTATATCCTGGATGAGCCAAGTATCGGTTTACATCAACGGGACAACCAACGCCTGATCAATTCCCTGGAATCACTGAGGGATTTAGGGAATTCTGTGATTGTGGTAGAGCACGATAAAGATATGATCCTCAGTGCAGACCATGTTATTGATATTGGACCGCATGCAGGAAGGCACGGCGGTGAGATCATTTCCGAAGGACCGCCTTCAGAATTGGTACACCACAAGACATTAACCGCAGAATACATGTCCGGTACACGGGAGATCCCGGTTCCTGAAGAAAGGAGAAAGGGCAATGGAAAAGCTATTACGCTCGCAGGCTGTACAGGGAACAACCTGAAAGGTATCACGGTTAAATTCCCCTTGGGTACCCTGATCGGGGTTACCGGTGTCTCGGGTAGTGGAAAATCCACCCTGGTCAATGAGACCCTCTACCCTATCATGAACGCTCACTATTTTAACGGGGTTAAAAAACCCATGCCATATAAGTCGATAAAGGGCCTTGAACATATAGATAAGGTCATCGATATTAACCAGTCGCCTATTGGGCGTACCCCGAGATCTAACCCGGCAACATATACCGGGGTCTTCAGCGAGATCCGATCCCTGTTTGCCAAGAC
>JABDLH010000244.1 GCA_013003145.1 Flavobacteriaceae bacterium
AGTTTTGATAATCGTAAAAAGATAGAATACGCGGTGAACCTGATCAACCAGCAGCAAAGTGATGTGATCTTCTTTACCGGGGATATGGTGAACAATAAGGCCGAAGAGATGTATCCGTGGGCCGATCTTTTTTCGGGCCTGTCAGCCAAGGATGGGAAGTACTCGGTTCTGGGCAACCATGACTATGGTGATTATGTGGATTGGGATACTGAAGAAGAGAAAAGCGAAAACCTGGAATCGCTGAAAAAATTGCAGCGGGACATGGGCTTTGATCTGCTTCTCAATGAAAGTCGATACCTGCAGAAGGGGAACGATAGGCTGGCTCTTATCGGCGTGGAAAACTGGGGTAGAGGAGGATTTAAGAAAGCCGGGGACCTGGATAAAGCCGCCAGTAAGGTGGGCAAGGATGATTTCAAGATATTGCTCAGTCACGATCCTTCACACTGGGAAGATATAGTGATCAAGGACGAGCTGCATTACCACCTGACACTGAGCGGGCATACCCATGGCATGCAGTTTGGGATAGAGATCCCGGGTCTTGTAAAATGGAGTCCGGTGAAGTGGCGATACAAGTATTGGGCCGGTATTTACGAGGAGCTGGGGCAGTTCATCAATGTAAACCGTGGTTTTGGTTTCCTGGGGTATCCCGGTAGGGTCGGGATATGGCCGGAGATCACCGTGATCACCCTGAAGAAGAAAGGGGTAGCCTAAGGCCTGCATGCGGTGGTTTTAACAAAATATGAGCGGAGATCTTGTTTTTGTTAATTTTTACTACATTTGGTTAATAACCTAAAGATCCGCATATGTCTAAATTCGGTGAACTAATAGACCTGAACATACCAGTCTTGCTGGATTTCTATGCCGAGTGGAACGAACAATCTACCTCCATGCATCCCGTATTGCGTGATGTGGCCGCAGCCCTGGGCGATAAAGGGAAGGTGATCAAGATAGATGTCGATAAAAATAAAGAGCTGTCACAAGCCCTGAGGATAAAAGGGTTACCAACCCTTATGATCTATAAAAACGGGGAAATGGTATGGCGGCAGAGTGGGGAGCAGGATGCAAACACCCTCATAGGAATCCTGAACGAATATATCTAGCTTTCAGGAATAACAAAGCGTATTAAAAAAGTCCCCATTCGGGGACTTTTTATTTAATCGATTATTTGTTTTGTCAAGGTTGTATCCGGGGTAGTGACCGCACCTGTGTTATCCCTTGCGGTGGTGTCCTGAACAGGCATCGAATCTACGATCTCTTCAGGGTCAAGGTCTGCAGGAACATCAGCCTCTTCAAGCAGGTCTTCCTTGTAAAAATGACTGAACTGGTCTATCTGTTCATTGAAGATCATCGTCTCTTTTTCAACTAATGCCCGGTCATCATTAGCGATCAGGATGTCTATATTACGGCGATACCCTTCCATATCTGAAATGATCTCCTCAATCTGGTCATACTGCTCGTCCAGAGGAAGAGATGCGTAATAATCCAGTTTGTCCTGGTAGATGTTTTTCAGTTGGGTGAACAACTCCCTTGCCTTTCGCGCTTCCCCCACCTTATAGTAACCGTCTACAAAAGGTTCCACGAAGGTATAGAACCCGTAATATTTCACCGGCATATTGGTCATGGCCAGTTCTATAATATCTTTTGCCTTATCTATCTTGTTCTCGTCGATAAGTTGTTCCATAAGTCGGGCCAGGTTGCTTCGGAATGATAGTCCCTGGGTCCTGGTCTGGGGGTCGTGGTAGATCTTATCACTACCCATGTTCCCCCAATCCCAATTGGTGACAATGTCATACATCAGTTCCGAATCTATCCGGCCCATCTCGAAAGGACTCCTGTTCTGGGTCTTGATCGGCACCAATTTATAGGCTAGTCCGTCCAGTTGCAGGTAATCCTTCATCCAGATATATTCTGCCTTGTCAAAGCTTCCTCCGGAGAAATACAGCGGCCGCTTCCAGTCGTTATTCGCCAGGATATCGAGCATCATGATACGGTTCTTAGGCAATGCCTGCGGCAGGTCGATATCGATATAATCGACGATCAGGTCTGCATCCTCTTCTTTGACCAGTCCGCTTTTAAGAACATTCTCTTTATTCACAGGGACCCGGATCTTATTGGTGGGGTAGTAGACCAGGTTCAGGGTGTTTTCAGAGTAAGCGCTGAGGTCTGCTCCCTGTTTCTCCAGGATATAACGGAATTTGGTCTGTGGTTTGTCGCTTCCCACCCAATTGATAAAATCTTTTACATCCCATCTATTCTCAGTAATGCCCTGGTAGTAGATGACATCCCTGTTCCCGTAACGATAGAGATCATGGGTTAACTGGGATGGAATAGGATCGCTCTCGTATGCCTTTCTTTTCATCTGGTCCACGTACCAATCTGTAGCGAATAAACTGGTACAGACAACGCGTACATCGGTCCTGAAACCTTCAATCTCCTGGACATACCAGAGGGGGAAGGTGTCATTATCGCCAATGGTAAAAATCATGGCTCCCACATCTTCCTTGCACGAAGACAGGTATGCTTTAGCACTTGCCTCGGCGGTGTAGCGGTTAGAACGGTCATGATCGTCCCAGTTCTGGTAGGCCATCACGGTAGGAACAGCCAGCAGGCAAACCAGGGTTATAGCCGGCGCCAGGATCTTGGGGTTCAGTCGCTTCCTGAACTCGTCAAACAGACCGTAAACTCCCAGGCCTATCCATAGGGCAAACACGTAAAAGGAACCGACAAGGGAATAATCTCTTTCCCTGGGCTGAAAGATGTAGGGGTTGGTGTAAAACTGTATGGCCAGCCCCGTAAAGAGGAAGAAAATGAACAGGGCCCAGAACTGCTTGGGATTCCTGCTGACCTGGAATACAAGCCCGATCAGCCCGAGGATAAGCGGAAGGAAGAAATAGGTGTTCCTTCCCTTATTGTCCAGTACATCCTGTGGCAGGTTGTCCTGGCTTCCCAGCCTTATACTGTCGATAAAATTAATCCCGCTGAGCCACTCCCCGTTGCCGTTGTAACGGCCCTGCAGGTCGTCAGACTTCCCTACAAAGTTCCACATAAAGTACCTCCAGTACATATAGCCAAATTGGAACTGGAACATGTATTCGATATTATCCCAGACCGATGGAGGTTCTACTTCTATATACTCATTGAACTGTCTCAGGAACCCGATATACTGTTCCTCGTCTATCTCACCATTGGCATAGCCGGCCTTGAGCTGGTTTACAGCCCTCCGGAGTTCCTCGTTAGAAGTGGTCATACGAAAATCCAGCGCGCCAAAATATTTCATGTAGTTCTCCGCATGCTGTTCACTCCACAGCCTGGGGAGCACCCCTACATGATCCTCGTTAGGTCCTTGCAATGCCCCTTTATAATTGTTGGTGATCACATATTTGCCAAGGGCTTCATCTTTTTCATATTTCGGCTTTTCATCCTTGTCTTCCCCGGGAGGGGCAAAGGCATTGGAGTAGTAAGTGCCGTAGACCGGGCTGTCTACGCCGGGGTACTGTTCCCGGTTGTAGTAAGCCAGCAGTGCCCGTGCATCTGCCGGGTTATTCTCATTGATCAGAACATTGGCATTGGCGCGAATAGGCAGCATTAACCAGGAGGAGAACCCAAGGAAAATGAACAAAGCACAAAGTACAAGGGTGTTGGCGAACAGGTAGTTATTCTTCCGGGTATAACGCAGGCCAAAATAAAAAGCAGCTGCAAACAGTAAGCCTATAATGATAGTTCCCGAATTAAAGGGCAGGCCGATACTGTTGATAAAGAACACCTCGCCCCAGCCGAAAAGTTTCAGGACGTAAGTGAGGGAGAATTTATAGACCAGCATCAGGATAACCACAACGAGGACGTTGGCGACCAGGAAATTCTTGGCAGTGACCGTTGGATATTTTTTAAAGTAATAGAGTAAACCTATAGTTGGAATGACCAGGAATCCCATAAACTGAATTCCGAAAGTGAGCCCGACGACGAAGGAGATCAGGATCAGCCAGCGGTTTCCCCTGGGGTCGTCAAGGTTATCCACCCATTTAAGGCCCATCCAGAGAAGCAGGGCCATGATAAAACTGGCCATGGCGTACACCTCGGTTTCTACGGCGTTGAACCAGAAGCTGTCTGAAAAAGTAAATGCAAGAGATCCGACCAGGCCACTTCCCAAAACGGCCATGGCCTTAGAATTGGTAAGTTCTCCTTCCTTTATAATGAGTTTGCGGCAAAGGTTGGTAATGGTCCAGAACATAAATAAAATGGTGAACGCACTGGAAACGCTGGAGACGTAGTTCACCATACGGGCCACTTCGTTGGCATTGGGGGCAAACATGGCGAAGAAAGCGCCGATCATCTGTAAGAGCGGGGCCCCTGGCGGGTGTCCTACCTGCAATTTGGCCGATGTGGCAATATACTCACCGGCATCCCAGAAACTTCCCGTGGGTTCTACCGGGATACCGTAAGTGATAAGTGCTAAAAAGAAAACGACCCATCCC